>JAWODE010000065.1:0-3614 GCA_046483455.1 Candidatus Hydrogenedentota bacterium
AGCAAGGAGTACGACTTTCAAGCGCCGCTCACCAATGCCGTCATCCGAAAATTCATGGCCGACTCACGGCTTGAAGTCACGCCCCTTGACAAGGCCGACCTGATTCTCGAAGGAGTCGTTCTGGATTATCGGCGCAAAGGCCTGACCTACGACCGCAACGACGAAGTCACTCAATTTCTATGTTTTGTTACAGCAGGCGCGCGCCTTACCGATGCGGCGACTGGCGAAGTTCTTTGGGAAGATGACCAACTGGTCGGAGAAACGACCTTTTACACGCGGGCCGCGGGCCAATCGTCGGACCGTCTTCGAGGCAATGCAGAATTTTTTCTTCCGACGGTCCGCTCGTTACCTTCGGAAGAAGAAAACCGGGGCGTAGCGGAAGCGTTGGAACAATTGGCAACCGATATCTTCCTGCGCACCATCGAGCCGTGGTGAGCTGTGAACGTTCAGGAATTCCTGCAAAACATCGAAAACGCCCCGCCCGGACCGGTGACCTTGTTCTGCCCGCATAAGTCGGATAAAGCCCGGGAAGCGTCTTACGAGCCTCTTCTGGCGGAGCGGGCTATCGAGCGCGTGGTTACCTTGTATCTGGACCCGACCCTGAAGGATATGGCCTATAACGCGTATTTCGCGGACGAGGCCGACCCCGCCGAAATCGTTTCGGTGGCAGAGACATTGCCATTTCTATCGGAACGCCGTTTTGTCGTAGTGCGGCGCGCTGAATGCTATCTGTCGGAATCGCACTGTGGTCCACTTTTGACCTATCTGGGTAATCCATGCGAGTCAACGGTACTGCTCTTTGTGGCCGATACCATAGACCGCCGCTCGAAATTCTACCGGGCCTGCAAGGCGCTGGGGAGCGTTGTCCCCTGCCCTAAATTGCGTCAAAACGAAGTCAGGATTTGGATCAACGCGGAGGCTAAAACCCGGCAAAAACGGATTGCGCCCGAGGCAGTTCAAGCTTTAATCGATCGCGCCGGCACGCGGCTGGGAGATGTGCAAAACGCGCTAAACGTGGTATGCGACTATGTGGGCACGAAACAGCTCGTGGAAGCGGAAGACGTGAAAGCTGCGTGTTCGGACGTTGCCGAAGAACAAATCTGGACGTTGACCGACGCCATCGCGGCGTCGGATACGCAGAAAGCCGTTTGCGCATTGCGGGAACTTCTGGACCTTGGGCTGAACGAACTCCAGATTCTGGGGACCTTGAATTGGCTACTGAAAAGTGCTCATGCCGTCGCTGCCCGTACACCGGGTCTGCCTCGGATGAGCAAGTTTGTGGCCCGCAAGGTAGAACCTTTGGCCAACAAACTGGGCCCGGAAAAAGTGCGCGATGCGTTCAGTCTGTGTATGGAGGCGGAGATTATGCTTCGCAGCACGCACGTAGACACGGGGTTGGCCCTCGAACTCCTGGTGATAAAACTTGCCGCGCCCACCACCCGCCGTAAGCGTGCGCCACAGAGCGCCAAGCGATAAGCATTGGGCCGGTTCTGATAAAAACTACAAACGGTCTCCTGAAAAGGAGCGAGTGACAGGATGCATCCTTTTGATCACGATTATGCTGAAGAAGTCATCGAACGGCTGGGTAACATCCCGCCAAACGCCGTGCCGCGGTGGGGAAGATTGACGCAGGAACAGTTGTATGGCCATCTCACAAGTATTCTCCAGTATTCGATGGGCCGCAACGGCAAGCCTCTGAACCACAGCACGTGGTTTATGCGCCACATTATCAGGCCTCTGGTATTGCGCGGGATTCTGCCCATTCCAAAGAACGTTAAAATGCCGGAATTCGAGCCCATACCGGACGGCGACCTTGAAACCCTCCAGGCGGTACTCGAGGAATATCTCAATCTAGTGCAGGCGGATGAACTCGAGCCGTATCCCCATGTGTATTTCGGCGAATTGGGCGTGGACGGATGGGCGCGCCTTCACGTGATCCATTTCGAACATCACCTCCGCCAATTCGGGGTTTGACGCCTCTATCGCACACAATCAAATTGACTTGCGGCAGGGGCCACCCGTATCATACGCCCTCTTGGGGGTGAAGCCAAGGCCATTAGTTGCCACAAGCCACTCTGGTGTAAATAGATAGCTCGAAAAAGCAACGTCGTATTGGCAACCGGAGCGGCCTTTCGGCTTGCGGGGCCATTCGCACAGGACGGCCAGCCGAGCATCCCCGGACAATGATGGACGCATACCGAAACGACAATGTGGAGCAGAGCCAGATGGCTCGAGTGATCGCCATCGCGAATCAAAAAGGCGGGGTGGGCAAAACCACCACCGCCATCAATCTCTCTGCCTGCATGGCCGCGGCGGGAAAAAAGGTGCTTCTTATCGATCTCGATCCGCAGGGAAACGCCACGAGCGGCATCGGCATCGATAAAGGCACCCTCAATGGAACCATTTATGACGCTATGGTCAACGGCGAGCCGATGCGCAACCTGTGTATCCGGACCTTGGTGGACAATCTGGACTTGATACCGGCCAATAAAGAGCTTGTGGGAGCCGAGGTCGAGCTGGTAGAGGCGGAACAGCGGGAATATCGTCTGCGAAATCCCTTGCAGCCGTTCCGAGACGAATACGAATATATTTTCGTCGATTGCCCGCCGTCATTAAGCCTGCTCACTGTAAATGGATTGACCGCGGCGGATAGCGTTCTCATCACATTGCAGTGCGAATATTACGCTCTTGAAGGGCTCAGCGAGCTGCTTCAGACCGTCAAGCTCATCCGAGACAACCTGAACCCGCGATTGAAGCTTCAGGGCGTGTTGCTTACCATGTACCAACACACGAATTTGTCAAATCAAGTGGTCGAGGATGTGCGCGCTCATCTGGGCGAA
This sequence comes from Candidatus Hydrogenedentota bacterium, assembly GCA_046483455.1. Lineage (GTDB taxonomy): Bacteria > Hydrogenedentota > Hydrogenedentia > Hydrogenedentales > SLHB01 > UBA2224. The sequence continues at coordinate 2,841 of JAWODE010000065.1, forward strand.
CGGGTGTACCAGACGATCATCCCGCGCAATGTGACGTTGAGCGAGGCGCCCAGCTTCGGCAAACCAGTGATCTTTTACGATTTGAAATCCGCGGGCGCGCGGGCCTATTTGGCCTTGGCACGAGAGGTGGTATCGCGTGGCTAAGAAAAAGAGAGGGTTGGGCCGGGGTTTAGGCGCCTTGATCTCGACGAACGAGGAAGGCGGGTTCGCCGGGACTTTGGAGGAACAAGCCGACGAAAAGGTCGGGACCCGGCTGCTTCTATTGGACCCCCGAAACCTGAAGCCCAATCCCAAGCAGCCTCGTGTGCACTTCGACGAGGAGTCGCTCGAGGAATTGAGCGCGTCCATCCGGCGCAACGGCCTTCAGGAGCCTGTCATCGTGCGCAAGGCCGGCGACGACTACGAGCTGGTGAGTGGCGAGCGCCGGATTCGTGCGGCGGTCATGGCCGACCTGGAGACTATCCCCGCGATCTGCCGGGAGGTCTCCGACGCCGATATGCTCAAGCTCGGCCTGATCGAGAATATTCAGCGCGAGGACCTGAACCCCATCGAGCTGGCACACGGGTACAAGCAACTAATCGATGAATTCCATTGGACGCAGGAAGAACTGGCCGACCAGGTAGGCAAGAAACGCGCAACGGTGACGAATACCCTGCGCCTTTTGAATCTACCGGAAGCGGTGCAGGCCCGGGTGGCCGACGGCAGTATCGCCATGGGGCATGCCCGCGCGTTGCTGGGCATCGAGTCACCGAAAAAGCAGATAGCGGTTTGCCG
>JAWODE010000203.1:0-8635 GCA_046483455.1 Candidatus Hydrogenedentota bacterium
AGACCTCGGGCAATTGCAGGACCGGGTCCGGGCGGTCGAGTTCGAAAAGATTCGACCATTGCTCGAAGAAGAGTTGGGTGCGCCTCTGGACGATCTGTTTTTCAAATTCGACGAACAGCCCCTGGCGTCGGCGTCGTTGAGCCAGGTGTATAGCGCGACCACCCGCACCGGCAAACGGGTCGCGGTCAAAGTGCAACGGCCGGGTATCCGCCGGATCATCGATGCCGATCTCGCTCTTATGCGCAGCCTCGCCGAATGGGTTGCCGAACACGTGAGTGATGTGGCATGGATGGACCCCGTCGGGACAGTCGACGAATTTGCGCGGTCCGTGAAGCGGGAACTCGATTTTGGGATCGAGGCGCATATTATCGAGCGGTTTCACAAGAATTACGAGGGCGACCCGCATGTCTTCGTACCGCGCGTATACGCGGAGTTGTCCTCGGAACGCGTGCTGACCATGGATTGGGTGGATGGAGTGCGGGTAGACGACATTTCGCAATATGGCCGGTTCCGTTCCAACCCTCATACGGTGGCGATCACGGGAGCGGAGACTCTGTGCAAACAGGTGTTCGAGCACCGGTTCTTTCATGCGGACCCCCATCCCGGCAACATTATGCTGGTGGGCGAGAACCGTATCGCCTTTCTCGATTACGGGATGGTGGGGAGTCTCGAACGGACCGATACCATGGCCATGGCCGACGTGCTGCGCGCCATTTTCCGGCAGGATGCCGAGGCGGCCGTGCAGGCCATGCTGCAATTCACGACCTCCGGCGAGGTCGATAACTACGCCGCGCTGGTGCACGAAGTCGCGGACTACATTGCGTTCGACGCGGACGCGATCATTTCGTCGGGAGAAGTGGGCAAAGCCATTGACCGGCTTACGGCCATCCTGCGGAAATACAAGCTTCAGCTCGCGCCGCGTGTTTCGCTGTTACTGAAAGCCCTCGCCACGATCGAGTCGACGGGACGGTCCTTGGACCCGCAAATCGACATGGTTCCCATCATCCAGCCTTATGTCGAGGGCATCCTCAGCCAGCGGTTTTCGCCCGCCCAGCTTGCCCGCGAAGCCCGCCAAAACATGGTCCTCTTCATGCGGCTCACCCGTGAGATGCCGACGGACCTGTCGAACCTGGTGCGGACGTTGCGGCGGGGCAAGCTTAAGATTCAATTGAACCATGAGGGCCTGAACCATCTTGCGGCGGCCATCGATCGCGCGAGCAACCGCGTGACCGTCGGCCTGGTGACGGGCTCGATCATCGTGGGATCGAGTCTTTTGCTGGCCGCGGATATCGGGGCGCGCACCCTCGGACTCGGCGGATTTATCTTCGCCGGATTGCTGGGTTTCTCTCTGGTGATCTCGATCCTGCGGTCGCGGGACTTTTGACGGGAAAACGCTTGGCTATGGCAACCACCCTGAAAATTCGAGCCCACGCGAAAATCAATTTGTATCTTGACGTACTCGATCGGCGTAGCGACGGATTTCACAATATCGAGACCATTTTCCAGACCGTGTCGCTTTCGGACGAGTTGACCTTCACCGACTTGGCTTTCGGTATCGAGCTGGAGTGTTCCCGGCCTGACCTCAGCACGGGACCGGACAACCTTGTCCGTAAAGCGGCCGCCTTGCTGCAAGCCAAAACCGGTTGCACTCGCGGGGCGGGGATTTACCTCGAAAAAAACATCCCCGTTGCCGCGGGACTGGCCGGCGGTTCGGTTAATGCCGCCGCTGCTCTCGAAGGCCTCAATGCCCTGTGGGAGTTGGGCCTGTCGCACGAAGAACTGCGTGCGTTCGCATTGGAGCTTGGCTCCGATGTGCCCTACTGCCTCGAGGGCGGCACGCGGGGCGCTACCGGGCGCGGCGAGGAACTTTTCCCTTTGCCTTCCCTGCCGGAAACGTGGTGCGTGCTGGTGCATCCGCCGGTGCAGGTGAGTACCCCCGCCGTGTACAACAGTCCGGACCTGGACCGCAATACGGAGCATCCCTCCGAAGGGCGCACGCCAAGCTTTCGGAAAGCGCTCGAGGCCTTGCGCAAGGGCGATTGGCAACACGCCGTTTTCAACCGCATGGAAGGCCCGGTTTTCGCGCAGTATCCCGAGCTCGGTAGCCTGAAACAAAGGCTGCTCGACGCCAGGTGCATCGCCGCGGCCATGAGCGGCAGCGGCTCGACGCTCTTCGGGATATGCGCCTCGCGCGACGCCGCCGAACATACAGCAGAATCCCTCGTGCCTTATGCAACAACCGTCGTCACGACCGTCGACAGAGCGCTACTTAGCGTTTAAGAAAAATGTGGAGAGTGGATGCTGAAAGAATCCTTGGCCCATTCGAATGGTACAAAAAAGAGCGAATTTTTCGGTGGTTTCCGCCGCAAACCCGAGTGTGTCTCGAAAATTTCAAAAAGCTCGAGACAGTCCCGTGTCGCTCCTTCGTCGCTCTTGGGACAGTCCCGGTTTTTGAGCCGCGCGATTTTCATCCCCTACGGGTGAACCGACCGGCTCATGCAACGCTATCACGAGAATTCTTGTCCCCTTTGGTCTGGAACCGGCGCCCTCGCCGCTTGGTCCCTGTTTTTCAAGGAGGTGATTGTGCTTATTGACCGCATTTTCTTTGGATGTGTCTTCATGTGCGTGTTGGCGATCGCTGCGTTTGCGGCTGAGGAGGACGCCGTTCCCATTGCGTATTACGACATGACTGCGTTGAACAGGCTCGATCTGGCCGATCCAGTGCAGGCGCGGCGGGCGTGGGATACCGCGCACTTGGTGGCGTCGGTTCAGGGCATCGTAAACCGTGAAGAACCGCGACTGTTTGTGCGGTTTATGAAACATCCCGACGATTTCTGGTTCGAATACTGCCGGAACGAATCGGAATGGTTGACGGACCGCCCCGTCGAAACCGTCCCTTCGCTGGAAGCGCTCCTGCGTCGTTTCGCGGACGACGTCGACGGGGTGGTGGTCTACGACGACCGCGTACCGGCGACGTCGAACCTCGCGAGCACCATTGCGGGCATCGAAAACCGCGTGTGCCTGCGCTATGACCCCGTGGGAAATTCCGTTTATTCGACGGTCATGGCGATGGACTTGCCGTTCGTGGGAAACGTCAAGCGGCTCATGAATACGGATGGCTCGCCGATGTTCACCGGTGAAGGTATTATTCCCGGCACGGACATTCCGTCGACGGGCAGCGCCAAGTGCGATGCCCATCTCTGGGCCAAACACCATTACCTCGACACCGAAAAATGCAGCAACCACTACATGGCCTATTACATCGACGCGTACTGGTTGAAAGAGCCGACGGTCAGCGGATTCACCAACGCCACGCTTACCAATCACGATTTCTTTATCGCGAACAAAGCCCTTTTCTTCGACCTGCACGTGTGGGAAGAGGAAGCGCCCGTTGACGATCCCGGCCAGAACCCCGGCACCGACGTCGCGACACTGCACAAACTTTTGCAGTCCATGTACCGTTATGCGGAAGGCCGCATCATTCATATCGGCGGGTTCACGCCGTGGGCGTGGAAGTATACGAACCATGGCAACGCGGGAAGTACGCATGGCGGCGTCGATACCGAGTGGAAATACGCCCAGATCATCTCGGCGTACAACGGAATCATGGACGCCGACGCGCTGGGCTTTTCCGGCATGGCGAACGCGTCGTTCTACCAGCATTTCCCGCTGAAGAAGCGTTACTCCCAAAACCGGAAACCAAGCGAAGCGTCGCTCCGCAACCGGGGGCTCTTACTCGACGACGGCTCGCCCGCGCCCAAAGCCTATGTGTGCTTCTACATGGGCGACTACGATGCGGCCGCGTGGCTGAATTTCCACGTGCCGAAATGGTGGCGGGACCCCGCGCATGGCGCGACCCTCTGCACATGGGCCTTCAATCCAAACCTCGATCGCCGTGCACCTCAGGCCATGCACTACGCCCGCACGCACCAGTCGCGCAACGATTGGTTTATGTACGGCGATTCGGGTTCCGGGTATCTCAATCCCGGGATGTTGCTCGAAGAACACCGCCGCGACGTCTCCGGGTTGCCTTCGGGGATCGAGGCGTGGGTCGCCCACAACCGGCCCTACGCGGAACGCTACGACCTCTCGATCACCGGATTCATCATCGACGGCCATTCGCCCGGTATGGGCGAAAAAGGGATGGAAGCCTATCTTGAGTTCTCGCCGGACGGCATTGTCGGCCAGAAAATCCCGCCGCAAGGGGTTCACCAGGACATTATGCCCTACGTGCGCATGAAGCTTGACTTGGACGGCGCACCGCCGGATGCGGGCGCCACGATTGCCAGTCTCGCGGGGGTCAACGCGCCCAAGTTTTTGTTCATTCGCACGATTCTGAAATCCCCGTCGTGGCACCGCGAGACCATGGAGGCCGCCGTCGAGGCGAATGCATCTGTCGAGTTTGTCGATCCCTACACGTTCTTCCTGCTTGTGAAAGCCTATGAACGCATGAAGAACCATCACGATGCGGCCCGAACTCCCGTGCGGGAAGTGACATTCGTGGCGGGATCACCAACCGATGGCCTCGCTCCGGTTCGGGTGGCTGATGGGCCGTTCGCGATCACGGCCGAAGGGGATGAGGCGGTGCTGCGGCAAGCCAAAGGCGAGAATAGCCAGTACCTCTACTTCGAGATTTCCGACGCGTTTTGCATGCCTTTCCAACGCACGGACGGCAAATCCGCGGTTGTCATGGTTTCCGTGCTCGATGATGCTCCCGGCGAGATCGGCATTCACTACGACTCGCACACGGGCAGCGCGTACCGGGCCGGTCCCCGCCAGAAGCTCACGGGGTCGGGCCAATGGGTCGAGTTGTCCTTCGACCTGCCCGACGCGGCTTTTACGCATGGCCAGAACGGGGGCGCCGACTTTCGCTTCGTGAATTTCGGCAATGAGCTTGTGATACGAAGGGTCCGGATCAAATCGGAGGAGAGGAGCGAATAATGCCCGGGAGGAGTCACGTGGCCCTGATCACGCAACCCGCGCTTCAGGTGCGGCCGTACCAGCTCATGCACATCGTGTCGAAAATCGGCGAGGGGCTCGACAATGACCTGCGTGAAGCGCGGTTAACGGAAATTCTGGCAGCGGTGCGGGCGAATCCAGAAATCCCCATTACGCTACGGTGCAACGTGACCTCGGACTTTGCGTACCAGAACCCCGGTGAGGGAGAAGATACCTCAGAAGGGCCGCTGTTCAACATCCAGCGTGACCTGCGCATTCTCCAACGGCTTGGATTGGCGCCGGGCGACACGCGCCCCGCCATCGACCTGTTCGAGCGCCTGCTCGAGCGTATCGAAACCGGCCAGGGCATCTTGTGGTTTCGCGAGGCGACATCCGAGGTGTGGCGCGGAGAGCCGCGTGAGTCGTGTCATTACGAAACCGGCCGGGCGAAGGGGTTGCAGGCCATTATCCCCGGCCGTACCCGAGAAGAAATGGCCCGGGTGAAAGCGGAATCGGTCGCGGCCATGCGCAAAGCGGAGATGCTCGAGATTCGGCCCCATCACCTCATGTGCATGGCCTGTTTTCACGGAGGTCAAGAAGAACTCGCGCCCCTTGCCGAGGACAACCTCTGCGAAGCCATCGAGGTCATCCACGAAAACCCGGAGATACCCATCAAACTGATTTGCGGACCGTGCATGATTTGTCCGCCTTGTCCCCATCTTCTGCTCGAGAAGAACCAGTGCATTGGCGGTAAGAGCATGGCCCTGCGCGATGAATTAAAGGACCTCGACGTTCTCCAACGGCTCGGCTTGACCTACGGCGGCGTGTTGCCCGCCCGGGAACTTTACCACCGCCTCTTCGACCGCATTCACTCGACCACCGAAGTCTGCGGTCACGGCGACGGCATCGAACGCTCGCCCGAATGGCGCGTCTGCGGCGGCCCCGATGGCGACGCGCGGTATGTCCGGGCACGCGAAGCGGGCTTGGGGTTTTTGTAAGGAGAACACGCGGGATTCTAAGGCCCTTTCGTGGAAAGAGGACACAATGAAAGAGTGGAGACCTGACGGCCGCGCGAGTGGCGCGTCCGGGAGACCACGCCACAGCGGGGCCCGAAAGTATTTGGCCTGGGATCGCCGAGCGCCGGCTCGGCATGCTTAACTCTGGTGTGGGACCGGCGCCCTCGCCGGTCATAAATCAACTGGATCTTGGAGGGAATTGACCGCCGGGGGCGGCGGTCCCACACCAGAAAAAGGAAAAACGTCGCTGGAAAGGGGCCTCTGCGGCGCCGCCAGGAGATTCTTGCCGTGGCACGGCCCGATGTATCCTGAGATGCATTACCCCTTTTAATCGTTGTATAAAGAGCAACTGATAAAAACTACTCACATTCGGGAGACCGCCTCATGAAGAGGGAATTTGTTGCTTCGTTCGTGTTCGTAGTACTCCTTGCCATTACGAGCGTGATGGTCCTACCCGCGCAGGCCGCGGATGAAGCGCCGGCGGTGACGCTCAGCGGCTGGGGATTCACCGTCGAGACGTTCGACGAGGACGCGCTCGCCTACAGCAACCGCCAGTACGTGTGGAAGAACGTCCCCGAGGCATTGAGGGACTGGCAATTCGCGCAAAAAGACGGGGGTGCGCAGCCGGTTATTGAGGCTGTACCGGACCGCGACGGCTACGTCTACATCGCGACCGCTCCGCAACAGAAAGGCATCAACCTTTCGGGGTGGGAAGCCGTTGAGGGCTGGACCTTCAACTACACCGCGGGCGGCAATACTCCCATGGCGGTGTACCGGCGCGCCGCGAAGGAGGGCGAGACGGTCTACATTCCCCAGGGCAACTGGACCGGCGGCATCGTGCTCGCGCCGAAACTCACCGTGGGCGAGATGCGGGAGCCCGTCTACGAGAAGCCGCCGGGTGTCATCGTCGACACCTCGCCGGACTTCCAGAAGGTCTACATCGGCTCACCAAGCATCGCCATCCTGCCCAACGGCGATTATGTCGCTTGCCATGATTTTTTCGGGCCCGGCACGACCTTTGATAAGACACCTGTCCTGGGGTCGAGCGACAAAGGCCGGACATGGAAAAAGTTGGCTGAACTCGACGGCCAGTTCTGGTCCACGCTGTTTGTTCACAAGGGTGCCTTGTACATCATCGGCTCGAGCGAACGCTACGGTAACGTGGTTATCCGGCGCTCGAACGATGGCGGCAAAACATGGACCACACCTGTCGACGAAACCACGGGGGTTTTACTGGGCGATGGGGGCTATCACTGCGCGCCGGTGCCGGTAGTTGTCCATGAAGGCCGCATCTGGCGCGCCTACGAAGACAACCGCGGGCCTAACGGGTGGGGACCGCATTTCCGGGCGTTCGTGATGTCCGTACCAGTAGACGCCGACCTTCTCAAGGCCTCGAACTGGACGTTCAGCGACCGCCTCGAGTTCGACCCCGATTGGCTGCCGTTCCCGGCCGAACGCCCGGGCTGGCTCGAGGGCAACGTGGTGGTGACGCCCGAAGACAATCTCTGGAACATTCTGCGTTTCAACGACGACCGGGGCGACCGGGCGGCGATCGTCACCATTTCAGACGATGGCGAAACGGTTGCGTTTGATCCCGAGACCGGTTTTATCGACTTTCCCGGCGGACGCACCAAGTTCACCATCCGTTTCGACCCGGTTTCGAAACGATACTGGTCGCTGGTGAACAAACAAACCGACCCGCAAGCGTTCCGCAACATCCTTGCTCTCACGTCCTCCGCAAATTTGCGCGATTGGCGTGTCGAGAAGACGGTGCTCGAACACCCGGATCAGGGAAATCACGCCTTCCAGTATGTGGACTGGCTTTTCGAAGGGGATGACATCATTGCCGTGAGCCGGACCGCCTGGGATGGCTCGCACAATGCCCACGACGCAAATTACATGACCTTCCACCGCATCGAGAATTTCCGGCAAGCGCGTTAGTATTCCGCGACCAGGACATCCTCGAGACGGCGTTTGGGCACGTGGTGTACGTCGTTCTCGTCGCGGTAGTACTCGATACTGCCCGGGTCGGACACCGGCTCGAGTTCGATGCGTTCGCGAGGTTTTCCGAGAGCGACCACAAGCAATATTTCGTAGCGCTTGCCCGAAAGCTCGAGAATATCGAGCAATTCCGGGCGTTTGATGCTGCCAATCATGCAGGCGCCGAGACCCATCTCGGCCGCGCCCAAGCAGATGGTCTGCGCCGCGATGCCGTGGTCGCAGCCGAACGAGGTTGCGACCTCTTTATCGCCCAGAATGATGACGTAACCGCCCGGACGGTCACCCGGCGCCGGGCCGTCCCAGTCCTTGAGATAGCCGGCCCATGCCAGTGTTGTGAAAATCTTTTCGTTGAGGGCCTTGTCTTTCGAAATTACATATTTCAACGGCTGGAGGTTGGCGCCGGACGGTGTCAGACGGGCCATATCCACCAACTCCCGCAAGGCTTTCGGTGAGACCGGGGCATCTTCCTTGAATCGCCGGATGCTCCGGCTTCGCAAAACCAAATCGCGCAGCATATCGCTCTCCCATTTTCGCGCGAAACGCACCTAAAAATGCCTCATGAATGGAGTTTAATTATGACGCGTATCGCCCAGGGCTTCAAGTGAAGGAAACACTCAGCTCATCGTGGAGGAACTCGATCGCTGCCTGCCGAACAATGAATGCGCGACAGTTCCGGAAAC
>JAWODE010000270.1:0-7375 GCA_046483455.1 Candidatus Hydrogenedentota bacterium
CGGATTCGATTGGGCTACTTCGGTTTTTACTTGACAATCCCCCTATGGGAAATACAGAATGCTAGTTGGCGCAAGAAAATGAATTGTGCTGCAGAGAACGGGGAGAAAAATTGTGAGCCGGCGGAAGGCCGGCCCGCAACCCCGGGGGACACCGTAAGTATTGTGATGTGGGCTGCTTTCCTTCGCGGCAGAACAAACACGTTTTGATGCGGCGGACTCCCGCTTACTGTGAAGGGTTACCTTCTTGACGAAGACAGTGGACACAGCGCAACGGCGATCGCAAGAATTCGAGCAGCTTGTTCTGGACCATATGGACATGCTGTATGCCGTAGCGTTGCGTCTCACCCGTAATCCAGCCGATGCACAGGATTTAACTCAGAACACGGTGGTCAAAGCACTCCGTTTCCATGACAAATTCAAGAAGGGCACTTACATTAAGGCCTGGTTACTCACCATTCTGCGCAATACCTTTATTAACGATTACCGGCGTAAAGCGCGGCGTCCGACATTTGTCGAGCTATCCGGCGCGGAACCTTCCCAAGATACGTCTCCGGACCCGGAAATCAATTATGAACCACCGGAACAAAGCGGGTCGGAGCTTCTCGAACTGCTCGATGACGAGGTCAAGCGCGCCGTCGAAACTCTTCCCCACGACTTCCGAGAAGCCGTCATCATGGCGGACCTCGAGGATATGTCCTACAAGGAAATCGCCGAAGCGATGGATTGCCCCCTTGGTACGGTAATGTCGCGGCTCTACCGGGGCCGTAAACTCTTGCGCGAAAGTCTTTATGACTACGCCAAGGACCTGCGCCTCGTTGACAAGAGAAACCCCGAATAGCGCCGCAAACACCTTTTCAAGGGGGCTCCCGGAATCCGTCAATGCCCTTGTTTTCCGCGGGGTAGATGTTCCACTGGCAATAGAACGCTTCCCACTCGCTTCAGCGGCCCCTGGCGAGATGCTTGTACGCGTATCGGGCTGCACCCTTTGCGGCAGCGATCTCCACACTTTACAAGGTCGGCGCACTACCCCCACTCCAACGATACTCGGCCATGAAACCATCGGCGAAGTGGTTGCCTTGAATAGCGACTTCGAATACCATGATCTGAACGGTGCGCAGATTCACTTGGGAGATCGAATTACCTGGGCCATCGCAGCCTCCTGCGGAGCTTGTTTCTATTGCCATGCCGGCCTTCCCCAAAAATGCGACCACCTTTTCAAGTATGGCCACGAGTCCTTGAACAGGTCCCCGCAATTGAGCGGAGGATTGGCAGAGTACTGTCATTTGGCTAAAGGAAGCCATGTGCTACGCCTAACACAAGCCCTCCCGGACGAAGTGGCATGTCCCGCAAATTGCGCTACGGCCACCGTTGCCGCCGCTTTTCGCACGGCAGGCGTTTGTGAGGGCCAAGACATACTGGTGCAAGGCGCGGGACTCCTGGGCCTCACCGCATGCGCAATGGCCAAATCGGCGGGAGCACGCACCATTGTCATTTCTGAGCCGGACCAGAAACGCTTGAACCAAGCGAAATCGTTCGGCGCCTCCCACTGCCGCAACCCTAATGACGTCACGGCTGAACATGAGTTGCGCAACCTTGGCAATGAGGGGCGGGGATTCGATGTGATTCTCGAGATGTCCGGCGCCACCGCCGCGATGCAACAAGGCCTGCAATTGCTGCGAATTGGTGGAAGATACGTCTGGGTCGGAGCCGTGTTTCCAAATTCTTCGCTGGCTCTCGATCCGGAACATACCATAAAGCGTCTGCTAACCATCTCGGGTGTCCACAATTACACGCCCGCGGACCTTGGGGAAGCTCTAGCGTTTCTCGAAGCGAATCATTCCCGTTACCCCTTCAAGAGCCTTGTACGCAACTGGTTTGCACTGGAAGACTTCCAGAAAGCCGTGGACCTCGCGGTCCAGGAACGACCCATTCGCGTCGGAATCCGGCCGTAATAGTCACAGAAGGGTAACCTGTTCACCCTCATCACACGGCAATGAATAGCAATTTACTCTCCGGCCTATTCTGCGGTAAACTTTGAGGCGCACGGTCAACTCTAACCGCAAAAAGGATGAGGAACATGAACGCTGACTCCCGAATATGGATTTCCCTGTTCATTATCGCCATGGTGCTCGCCGCATGTGGCGGTCCGGAAGAAGCCGCTGCTCCGCAAACTGAGCCGTCAACGCCGACTGCCGAGACACCCGCCGAAACGGCCGAGCCGGCGGAAGCCCCGGCGCCCGCTCCCGTGGAAGCCTCTGCCGCGGAAGAAGCAACTGCACCACCCGAGCCTCTGGAATACCAACCCGACATCTTGGTTCCAGAAGAAGCCGAGTTAGTCGATGAGGAGGGCCCGGGCAAGCTTTACCGTATCGGCGAACTGCTCGTGTGTGTGATGCAAGGCTCGCCCAAAGACATGGGCTTCCAACATGGACGTCTTCTAGCGAAAAAGATTCGGCACATCGCTAAAGAGGGTTATCTGCAGGAAGCGCTCTATGGCAAAGGGTACAGCCGCGAATACGCCGTGGAACAAGCAAAACGCATGGAGACACACTTTCCTCCCGAATATATCCAGGAAATAGAAGGGATCGTCGAAGGATTGAAAGCTGCCGGTGTCGAAGACGTCGCGTACGAAGAACTTCTGGTGGCAGCCTGTGTGGCCGAGTTGTTGCATCATGGCCCCGATGCACCTCCCGGATGCTCGAACTTTGCGGTCTTCGGCCGATGGACGCCTGATGATCGCCTTCTCCATGCCCGAAACCTCGATTGGAGTATTGGTAAAGCCGCCCAGGAAGACGCCGTAACCTTGGTCTGGCGGCCCAAAGGCGGCACGCCCTTCATGATGCTCGGCTACGCGGGACTAATTGGCGGGGTGAGCGGGATGAATGCCGCACAAATCACCATCGGGGAAATGACGTCCTCGTCCCCCGAAGAGACGTTCGATGGGATTCCGCTCCAGATCATCATGCGGATGGTGGTCGAAAAAGCTTCCACCCTTGATGAAGCCGTGGGCATCATTCAGGAAGGCCCGCGCACACTGGGGTGGAACTTTGTGATAGGCGACGGGAAAATCCCCGATGCCAGAGCACTCGAAGTCGATAGGAACACCGTGGATGTGTTCGCCCCCGAGGATCCTCACGAAACACCAAATATGGGCCATAAGTCCCTGCCCGACGCGGTCCGGCGCACGAACCATCCTTGCGGCGAAATCCAGCAGAAAAAGATCGTAAAAGCCATGGGACCGGAGATCGGCATAGACGGCAGCGATTGGGAAAAGGCCAAGCCTTTAGTAAAAGCCTTCCTCGAAGGGCAAAACACATTCCATCGCTACGTGTGGCTGGGTGAACAGATCGAGGCCCGGCCCGGCGTGGTGGATGTGGAGACCGCTCTGGCACTTCTGGCGAACGGTCCGGTAGCGGCGGGCAACACGCTCCACTCCTTCGTGTTCGACCCCGCGAAAAAGATAGCTTATATCGCCAATGCCGCGGTCGAACCGCCGGTAACCGCATGGAAAACATCGTACACTAAACTCGATCTATCGCAATGGTTTTAGACGATATGCCGAATCACGAGGAATTACGCAGCATTTACGAAAAGACCCAGGTCCTTCGCAAGCCCACGTACGGTATCGTGACCGGATACCATGAGTTGCCCTATATCGTGCTAGGCGAATCCTTCGAATCCGGTTACGACACCGTACGTGTCAAGGGGACAATTCATGTGTCGCCGAGGTTTCTTATTCGCCCAGCCCATCTCGAACCCAGCTACGAGGAGATATTCGGCGAAGAAAATATTGACGGGCAACTCACGGGACGCATCTTCGGCTTCCTGGGATTTCGCGGCAAACCCGTCGAATGCAAATCCGAGCACTTAGAAGTTCAACATACGAATGAATCGCTGGACAAACTGGTGGCGAGTACGCGCGACGAATTCGAGCGCTATGAAGACATCGTAACGGGCCTGATTATCACGCCCGATGCCCGCTACTACCCCGTTTCCATCGAGCGGTTTATATCTACGGTTCTCGGAGACGAATTTGGGATGTGAGGAGGAGTCTCGTTGTGAGCAAAAAGATGAAAAGTGCCTACGAATTGGCCATGGAACGCCTCGAGAAAACCAGCGGCCCCACAAAAAAACTCACTGATGCACAGCGCGAGGAGATCGCCCGCATAGACAAAGTCTATGAAGCGAAAATCGCCGAAGCCCGCCTCGAATATGAGCAAAAAATGGCGTCGGCGTCTTCTCCAACGGAGCTCGACGAACTTCAGGGTCAGTTGGCACAAAATGTCGCCGAACTCGAACAAGAGCGCGAGAAGCAAAAAGAAACCATTTGGGAAAAAGCATAAGAAGGAGTCCGGAGATGCCAAGCAGCATCGTGGACAGCCCGCCGCGGAGTTTCGCCAATTCACATGATGGCCGCAAGGGGAAATAAAACACGGCTCCGGGGTCTGGCGCGTCGGTGGGGCGCGTTGCTTGTTGTCTTTCTGTTCTTCCTCGTTTTTGTCTTAATCGATAAACGGGTGAAACACTCGGGGGACACCATGGGCTTCTGCCCTTCTGAAGCCGCTTGCGCCGTCCTTTCAACCGACTTCCCCGCCTTTTGCTCGAAACTTGCCGCCACCGATGCCGCCGAGCGGTTTATGGCCAAAACTCCGAGGCCGTTCGACAGCTTTGAGCTCGCCGTGCGGAAAGCCACAGGCGTCCGACCCACTCCGTTACGCTGGAGTATCTGGCTTGGCCCCCGTTTCGTGGCATCCCGCTGGAATAACGCGTACGGCGTCTGTGTGCACCCCGGCTTGGTTCTGCGTCTCGTACACACCCTCAGGACCCTGTGCGGAGCCCGTCCGAATGGCCAGGGACTTCACACATTCGCTGAGCATTATTACGCCTGGCGCGAAGGATTCTTGATCGTTTCGGCCAGTCCAGACTATGTGCTCGCCGCTATGGAATCTCCACCGCTCGAAGCACTTTCACTGGACAACGAGCCACGGTTATGCGTTCGCTGGCCCGATGGCACTATTCAAATCAGCGCAGAAGAGAGTATTCCGGTAAAGGGAATGCTCGACGTGGACTTGAATGCCGGCGGCACCCTGTCTCTGCATCAGGCATGGCCGGAAAGCACTTTCTTTTCCGTAACTGCGCATAATGCGGAAGACACCCTCCGTCTCTGGGAAATTGCGCAACGTTCACTGCAAAAAACGCCTCTCTATCAGGAACTTGTCCCAGTCGCACGAACGCTTTGGAAACACTGGGCACTCGACGCTCCGCCCGAAAACTGGTCAAGCCATGTGGCCGAATTCAGCGCCGCCTTCATGGGCATAGACACCCGTCAAACATTTCCAGTGCCCGAATGGGCAGCCATGATGCGCCCTACCTCGTTGGATGGCCCTTTTCAGCATCCATGGGAATCCGTTATTGCCCCCCTTGCGCCCATAGATTACGCGTGGGAGGGCCGCCAAGGCGTTATCGCGACCCTCCTGGGCGAGAAATTTGCGGTGTGCCTTGCCAAGGATAACGAGCGATGGATGGCTACGTCTCAACGGGAGCTCATGACGCACCTCCTCGCGGTGGATCCCCCCCGGCTTGAAACCGACGCCGACGTCGTGCTTCAGGTCAATTGGCAAGCGATGGGCCGCAAAGCCGAAGAGCTCCTTCGCAAAGCGGGAGAACTCGAATTGATCCCCGAGATGAATGTCCAGGGAGCCGATGTATATCTTGGCAAGTATGCGCGGTCCGTAGCGGAACTGGGCCGCCTTGAAATCTTCGGGGAAGCCACGGAAAGCGGCTTGGCCTTCAGAGGGACTCTCGTAAGCCATGAAGACGAGGAGGTAGCCAACCAATGAGATTCTTCGTGGTCTGGATACTTCTCCTTCATACGTGCGGAAGCTTTGCATTCGGCGCTACCACACGATCGTTTTGCGAAAACGTGTTTGGTCCGGTCGATTGCGCCGGGACCATGGGGAATGGCCGGCTCACCATTGCTTTGAGCAACACCGGCCGCATCCGAAGCGTCCATTGGCCCAGCCCCGGTTATTTCGATCAACTCAGCTACGACGTCCGGCACGATGACACCGGCGGCGTTTACGTTCCGGAAAATCACGGCCTGCGGTGGGCGGTGCGAACCACGGAGACGGTCTTCCGGAACCATGATGACTACTTCGTGCACCCTGAACGGGACATCCTTGTCGTGTCTTTGGTTCCGCAAGCGGCACAAGAAGGCAGCACCATATACTGGTGCGCCAATTTCACCCCCTGCACGCGTCTGATCCCGGAAATTCCCCTCGGAGACAGTCTGTTCGATTACGCCAACGATTTTGCCGTGTTTACGCCGGACAACGGCCGCACCATCGTGCATTTTCGTCCGCAAGGGCTCCGAGTCTCTGATTGGGACAAGGCCCGCGCCCTCGTGCGTCAGGAAGCAGCGCTCGCCGAGTGGGAAAACTTCGATGAAGGCGTTTGGATTGCCCAAGGCGCCTCAAAACCGCCAACGGGGTTCCAATGCGGCGTGTCTCGAGATGCCTCATCGGCTTTCGCACAGGCCAAGAAGGGACGCTTGGCCGGGGAAACGGCGGCGGTGGGCGATTGCGATTCGGCGTTCCAATTCTCATGGTCCGGGTCCGGCAACGCGGCTTCTCCCCTTGCCGTTTACATCGCCTTCGGAAAAACCTATTCGCAGTCCATCGAGAATCTGCAATACGCTCGCGGAAAAGGATACGTGGCACTTCTACGCGAGACCCAAGCGGCGCTGAAAACGCGTGCGGCGTCTCTCGAAGCCGCTACAAAACCCCAGCAAGAGCTCCTCGAAGTAATCTTGACCTGCATGGACCGCGAGACGGGCGCTCTCGTCTGTATGCCACTCGCGCAGCCTCCAATGCATATCGACATTCCCCGCAAGGGGGTCATGGGGGCCTATGCTTTGGGAGTAGCGGGACGGCACAACCTCGTTCGCAAACGGATTGACTTCTATCTGAATGCACTACGCGAAGAAGGGACGCCGGGGCGTCCCGCGGGCTCGATCCCCGCGGGGCTTTACGCCAACGGCGCCGAAGCCCTGCCGCATGTTATTTTGGACGCCGAGGCAGTGGCCTGGGTGCTGTGGTTGTGTGCGAAACATGCCGAACAACTCCCTTCGGACGCTCGAGCAACGTTCGCAAAAGAAGTGGCATCCAAGATCGAAGCCGCGGCGGATTTTCTCGAGACGTGGGCCGACCCCCGAACCGGCCTGCCGCGAACCGCTTTCAACCCGGACAAATTGCGCGATGCGCCCAGCCCGGAACTCGCGATTCACACGTATATGGGACTCCAAAGCGCGCTCGCTCTGGCAGCATTGAGCGGGCAAGAACGGCCCGATTGGCGCAAGCGCGCGCAAGAACTTCAG
>JAWODE010000387.1:0-3158 GCA_046483455.1 Candidatus Hydrogenedentota bacterium
CAGAAACAAACATATTGTGAAAAAAGATTTCTCGGATGTTGACATTCTTCATATTAAAGTTTTTAATGTGCTTGAAGGCCCCTTTGACGACATCTGGATTCAGCCGTCAGCGAGCGATGCAGGCGGGGCGCTTGGGGCGGCCCTGTTCACGTGGCATCAATTGCTCGGTAACAAGCGCCAGACGGACAACCGCCGCCAGAAAGGCAGTTATCTCGGGCCCGCCTTTACCGACGAGGCCATCGAGGCTTACTTGGAGGAAGAGCGCATTCATTACCAGCGCATGGACGAAGAGACGTTGTGCGATACGGTCGCGCGCCTTCTCGAACGCGGGAAGGTCGTGGGATGGTTTCAGGGGCGCATGGAATTCGGGCCGCGCGCCTTGGGGGCGCGTAGTATCCTCGGCGATGCGCGCTCACCGGCCATGCAGTCGGTGATGAACCGGAAGATCAAATTCCGCGAATCGTTTCGGCCTTTCGCCCCATCGGTTCTGGCGGAACATAGGAGCGAATATTTTGACTTGGACCGGGAAAGCCCGTACATGCTGCTGGTCGCCCCGGTGCATGACGGCAAACTGGCCGCACTTAAGGATGACGAGGTCGGCGTGCGCGGCTTCGATAAGCTTCGCGTCGTGCGGTCGGAAATTCCGGCCGTTACCCACGTGGACAATTCGGCGCGGATTCAGACCGTCGACAAACGGGACAACCCCCTTTATCACAAGATGCTTTCGCGGTTCTACGAGCTGACGGGGTGCCCCGTCATCATCAATACCTCGTTTAATGTTCGCGGCGAACCGATCGTGTGTGCGCCCAAGGATGCGTACACCTGTTTTATGCGCACGAAAATGGATTATCTCGCCCTCGGACCGTTCCTTATCGACAAGGCGATGCAAAAAGAGTGGGCGCTGGGTGATGCCTGGCGCGAAGATTATCCCTTGGATTGAGACGAAAGCGTAAGAGATGTCTCTGGATACCATAAACCCGCGAAACCGCACGGAGCAGCGCAAATTCGGGTTCGGGCTGTGCGCAGCCCTGCTTGTACTTGCGGGGCTCCACTGGTGGCTTTCCGGCACACGGCCGGTGTTGCTGCTAATGCTCGCGGCGACGTTTTTCATTGTCAGCACGGCGCTGCCGTGGGCGTTGCGGCCGATCCTGGCCGGCTGGATTAAGGTGGTGCTGGCCATCAACTGGGTAGTGACGCGAGCGTTGCTGTCTCTTGTTTTCTACGGAATGGTCACACCCGTAGGCATTGTGTTGAAACTGGTAGGCAGTGACCCGTTGAGACGCCAAAGGGAGCCGGAAGCACTTACGTATTGGGAAGACGCCGAGCCGCAATCCAACGAACTCGACGCCTATCTCGGGCAATCCTCGTCCCATGTATTTGGAACCATGATCGGGTTGTCCGTCTTTTTATGGAATCGAAAGCGGTTTTGGCTCGTACCGATCATTGCCGTGCTACTGTTGCTTTCCCTGCTGATGATTTTGACCGGCAGCATGGGCATTTGGTCGTCGTTCATTTACATGGGGATTTGACATGCGGGCGGCGCAGGCGCCTTGTGCGCGGCGCGGCAACAACGGCCGCAATTTATACGCAGGAATCTGAGCCATGAAGATTGCCGTTCTTTCTCCCATCGCCTGGCGGACGCCGCCGCGGCATTACGGCCCCTGGGAACAGGTGGCCTCGAATCACGCGGAAGGGCTCGTCCGGGCGGGGCATGACGTGACGCTTTTTGCCACCGGGGATTCGATCACGGGGGGATGCCTCGAGGCGGTTTGCCCCCGCTCATACGAAGAAGACGGTTCGCTTGAGCCTAAGGTGTGGGAATGTCTGCACATTGCACACGTAATGGAGCAGGCATGCCGTTTTGACATTATTCACAACCACTATGATTTTCTGCCGCTGACCTATTCGCGGCTGGTTGACACGCCGATGGTGACGACCATTCACGGTTTCTCATCGCCGCGCATTCTTCCGGTGTACCGGGCCTATAACGATCGCGTGTCGTACATTTCGATCAGCAACGCCGATCGGTCGCCGGAATTAACCTATGCCGCTACCGTTTACAACGGCTTACAGCCGGAACTCTTCACATTTCGGCAGGAGCCGGGGCATTATCTGATATTTTTCAGCCGGATTCACCCCGATAAGGGAACCAAGGAGGCCATCGAAATCGCTCGCCGAACAGAGATACCCTTGATTATTGCCGGTATCATCCACGACCAGGATTATTTTGAGCAGATGGTGAATCCGGCGATTGACGGAGAGTTTATCAAGTATGTGGGGTCCGTAGGCCATCCCGAGCGCGATCGCTTGCTCGGAGGCGCCCTGGCCCTGCTTCATCCCATCAATTTCGACGAACCTTTTGGTCTCAGTGTAGCCGAGGCGATGCTCTGCGGTACGCCCGTCGTAGCGTTCTCACGCGGCTCGATGCCGGAACTCATACGTGACAAAGAGACCGGCTACCTTGTGAACTCGATAGAAGAGGCCGCGGAGGCGGTGACTGCGTTGAAACACGACCCGACACAAATCGATCGCCGCCGGTGCCGGGCATGGGCGGAGGCCAACTTCAGCGTTGAGGCTATGGTCCGCGGTTACCTGTCGGTGTACGAGCAGATTCTCCAATCGTGACCGCACGCGCGCTCGAACTTGTTTCGATGTGTGGGCCAAGCCGATACGGCTTCACACAGACTCCTTGGGTTTTTGTATGACAGCGAACCATGAGCCATGGGGCTTACCCGTAGACCATGAAAACAGGGTCGGCCACGTTCCGGCAAAGGAGGACGGGCATTCGTGCCCGTCGATAAGATCACCGCGGACGGACACGTCCGCGCTCGTTATGAGAGCGACCGGCGAGGGCGCTGGTCCCACACCGGTCAAATTTTCGAGGCAGCGAACCATGAGCCCTTGGGCTCACCCGTAGACGATGAAAATGAGGGGGCGACTTGTTCAAAAACCTTGGTACAGTCCCGTCTCGCTCCTTCGTCGCTCACTTGGTACAGTCCCGGTTTTTGAAATTTTCGAGGCAGACCCCGGTTTGCTGCGCAAACCGTTAGGCCAGTCCCTGTTTTTCGCTCGATTCGAATGTCACGGAGGTGTAAAGCCGCGCATCTTCATGCGCCACTTTACACCTCCGAATACAGGCCCCATGCAATGCTGCTTCA
>JAWODE010000509.1:0-6380 GCA_046483455.1 Candidatus Hydrogenedentota bacterium
TCTTCATCGAGCATCAACGTACACGTGCACCTGATATGGTAATGGGGTGAGCGGAAAATGTCTACTCGATGAAAAGGGGGGCAATTGGCGGTTGCGAGAAAAAGAATAGAAACAGAGCCAGTTGGAAATGGAAGGCCAGACAAGGAGAGGGGTAGATAAGGGGAAAAGCGCGGAGGTGTGGGTGAAGAGTGCTCCACCGCGGAGCTTTGTAAAGCGGTAAGCGAGGAGGCGGGAAAGCGCCATGGGCTTGGCGTGGAATGTTGGGGGCTGGATTAGTTTGTGTGTTTTGGGGAGATGACATAGGGATTGGCGGGGGTTTGGAGTCCCTGGGGGAGTGTTTGGAGATAGAGGGCCAGATTAGGAAGATATTGGTAGGGACGCACGTACGAGGTGGGGATGGAGGGGGTTTTTGAATAGAGGATGCATGGCTGCATAAATTGGGAGGAGGAAGAAGGGCGCGTGTTGCTGCGGGGAAAGTGGGAGGGCAATGGCGCATGAAAGTGAGAGTTGGACTGAGATGGCATGAGGTGAGTAACGAGGCACGTTTAGTGACTGAGGAGGATTCGGGCGCGGTGATGGAGATCGGAGTTATAGGCGGTGAGGGAAAGGCGCGGGCGGGCATCTCGAGGCAGTGAGCGGGGGTGTTTGGGCACGGAAAATTGGGGTGACATGTTGAGTTCAAGGGTGGATGTCGGGGGGACGAAATATGAGGCGTTTGTCGGACTCGTGGACGATGAGAATGAGGGGCGGCGGGTTCAAAAGCCTCGGGGCTTTTTTTCAGGAAGGGAGAAGGGGGCTTTTAGTGTTTGATGGAGTGAATATGGGGGGAGAGAATGGGAGATGATGTAGCGGGATAAGAAGGCGCTGTTTTTTGTTGGTGGCGATGAGGGCGTAGGGCGGTAAGGGAGGTAAGGTGCGTATGGATTCTGGCGGCCAGAGTCCGGGGTATGCCGTCGCGTGGTGTCTCAGGGTGGCGAGGGCTTGTTGAAGGAACAGCCTCGGCCCGGGGGCTCGAGGTCGAGCCTGTGGCTGGGTCAGGAGGCCGACCGCAGCGGGATATCGGTTTTGTCGGGTTAATCAGTAGGGGGATCGGGGAAGGCATGGCAGTCGTGGGTGACTGATGTGGAAAAGGGGCGGTTTTTGAGATTTTGGAGGGCATGTGTGGTTGGAAAGGTTCCACGTGGAACATCAAGAGCGGCTGGGGTGCTTTGGTTAGGCTTTCCCCTTTCGGATGAGATGAAGTGTACCTCTTCGGAGATCATTTTCGGTCCAGTCATCAATTATCTGTTCCACGTGGAACATGCTTTCCGCTTCCGGTGGCATATCTGGCCATTGGCAGAGGAAAAAGGCGCCCTTTTTCACGGCTTCGCGCACTCCCGGCCATACTTTCTCCGGTTTATCGACCGCTCGCGCGGTAATCAGCCACCCTTCGGGGTTTTCAAGTGTGATTTCATCCGGAAAGGCGCCTTGTTCAATCGTCACCCGGCTTTTCAGTCCTAATTTTCCTCGGAGATTCTCGAGAAACCCGGCCTTTTTGCGGGACCGCTCGACAAGGCTTGCGTGCATGTTTGGAAAGGTCAGCGCCAGGGGAACCGCCGGAAACCCAGCCCCGCTTCCGATATCCAACAAGCGAGGCGAGGGTGCGCCCAATTCTTTGATCAGCCCGACGAGGCTGAGGGAATCTGCAATGTGTACCCAGAGGTGCCGAGTATCCCGTGAGGAGACGAGGGACGCGAAAGCATTCCATTTGAGAATGAGGACGCAATAGGCTTCCAGAAGCTGTTGGGTCCTTTCGATATCGGCCCCGGTCTCCCTTTCAAGTAGCTGGAGGGCGCGCTTGCGGATTTCAATGTTGCTTACATTATTCATGTTTTTCTCATTATGCGCTTTCCTACACGAGCCAGAAATGCCTGTCGTATCTATGCCATGGTTTTGACTTTAGCATCCTTGTGTGCTATTCTCCCCCGTTCATCCCGGGCCGCAACCTGTGGAGGCCTTCCTTTGAAGTTTCTGTGTCTTATCGGGGACGGCATGGCCGATTTTCCCCTCGATGCCCGCGGCGGCCGGACGCCCCTCCAAATGGCGTCTACGCCCGCGATGGACACCCTTGCGTCTGAAGGGCTCTGCGGGCTGTACTGGCCCATTCCCGAAGACATGCCCCCGGGCAGCGATATCGGCAACCTTTCGTTGTTCGGTTACAATCCGCATGAGAGCTTCTCCGGGCGCGCGCCTCTCGAGGCCGCGAACCAGGGCATCGCATTGGGCCCCGAGGACGTCGCCTTCCGCTGCAATCTGGTGACGTTGGACGACGGTGTGATGAAAAGTTTCACGGCCGACCATATCTCGAGCGAAGAGGCGGCCAAACTGATCCAGACCCTTGATGCTGAATGTCCCTATCACTGTGCCTTTCATCCCGGCGTGAGTTACCGGCATCTTGCCGTAATCCCGGGCGGCGAAGTCAAGCCTGACGCATTCGTGGCAACGGCCTGTACCCCCCCTCATGATATCTCAGAACAGGCGTATCGCGAACATCTTCCCAGGGGACCCGCGGCGGAGCACCTTTGTGAAATCATGGAGTGGTCGCATCCCCTTCTTGCGGAGCATCCGGTGAATGCCGCCCGCATTGCAGCGAACCGCCTGCCCGCCACATCGATCTGGTTGTGGGGCCAGGGCCAGGCTCCGAGCATGGTCACGTATCGCGAACGGTTTGGCCTGAGCGGCGCGGTTATTTCCGCGGTCGACCTTGTGAAAGGCATCGGGGTGTGTGCTGGGCTCGAGGTCATTGACGTACCCGGTGCGACCGGCTATATAGACACCAATTATGAGGGAAAGGTTGATGCGGCATTCTCTGCGCTCGAGCGCGTAGATTTTGTGTATCTCCATGTCGAAGCCCCTGACGAATGCGGTCATGAAGGCATCATCGACAAAAAAGTTGCGGCCATCGAGGATTTCGACCGCCGGGTTGTGGGACCATGTCTCGAAGCGGGCCGCGCCCATGACGACTGGCGCATTCTCGCGGCGCCGGACCATGTGACCGCACTCAGCACGCGCACGCATGCCGGGGGCCCGGTGCCGTTTGCGCTATGGGGGGCGGGTGTCGAATCCAATGGGATTTCGCGCTATGATGAGG
Source organism: Candidatus Hydrogenedentota bacterium (assembly GCA_046483455.1). Taxonomy (GTDB): domain Bacteria; phylum Hydrogenedentota; class Hydrogenedentia; order Hydrogenedentales; family SLHB01; genus UBA2224. The sequence goes on from JAWODE010000509.1 coordinate 3,131, forward strand.
CTTCAGCCGAACGCGGCGGATTGGTCATCCGCCCGGGCCACGAATTGGTTCCCTGGATGATTCGTGCGGACCGGCTGAATGCGCATAATTTTCAGGTACCTTAAACAGCCGCCATTAAAGGCGCGTTGTACCGGCAAAATGAGGAGAGTGAGAGCGTGGGACACCGAGTCGAAGTATACGACGTAACCCTTCGCGATGGCGCGCAGGGTCCGGGCGTGAAATTTTCATCCGACGATCAGCTTCGCATTGTCGAGGCCCTTGATGCATTCGGTATTTCGTATATTGAAGGCGGCCAGCCGGGGTCGAATCCGAAAGCAGAGGAGTTGTTTAGACGCACCAAAGACATGGACCTTCAACATGCGGTGATGGCGGCGTTCGGGAGTACGCGGCACGCCAAGAACGCGGTCGAAGACGACCCAAACATTAAAGCGCTGCTTGCGGCGGACACGCCAGTGGTGACTATTTTTGCCAAGTTCTCGCCGACACACGCCAAGCAGGTCCTCCGTGTGAGCCTCGAGGAAAACCTTACGCTTATTGAAGAATCCGTGGCCTATTTGAAGGCACAGGGGCGCCGCGTGGTGCTCGATGCGGAACACTTCTTTGACGGGTACAAAGAGGACAAGGAATACGCTCTCACGGCGCTCGAGTGTGGCTGGAACGCCGGCGCCGAAGTGCTGGCGCTATGCGATACCAATGGCGGCGGCCTTCCTTGGGAAATTGCCGATGCCACCGAAGCTTCGCGCAAACGCCTGCCCGAGGCCCAATTCGGTATCCATGCGCACAACGACAGCGGTTGCGGCACAGCCAATACGGTCGCCGCGGTCCACGCCGGGGCCATGCATGTGCAGGGGACGATTAACGGGTATGGCGAGCGTACGGGCAACGCCAACCTTTGCACCGTGATCCCCGACCTCCAACTCAAGATGGATTGCGAGGTGGTCACTCGAGAGCAGCTTGCCCAGTTGACCCGCCTCTCGCACTCGGTGGCGGAATTGGCGAACATGGTGCCCCGCGATTTCGATCCTTTTGTGGGACGCGACGCGTTCACTCATAAGGGGGGCATGCATGCCGACGCCGTGAAAAAGTTGAAGATTAGTTACGAGCATGTGCCGCCTGAGACGGTCGGCAACCGGACCACCATTTCGGTAAGCGAGGTGTCCGGGCGCTCGAGCCTGTTGCAGAAGGCGAAAGAACTGGGCATCGAGCTTGATCGCGAGGCGCCCGAAACGCGGGATGCCCTGAAACGGATCAAGGAACTCGAAAGCCAGGGTTACGAGTTTGAAGGCGCCGACGCATCCCTCGAACTGCTGCTTCGCCAGGCGAAGGGACAGTATCGCACCTTTTTCAAACTTTGCGGGTTCCGTACGAGCGTCGACCGCCACGACACCGACAGCCCCGCCGTTTCGGAAGCGACGGTTAAGATTAAGCTGCCCGACGGCCGGTACATGCACACGGCGGCGGAAGCCGAAGGCCCCGTCGACGCGCTTAACAACGCGCTACGGAAGGCTCTCGAGGACACGTACCCCGAATTGAAGGACGTGCACCTTGAAGACTACAAAGTGCGTATCCTAAACGCCCAGGCTGCCACCGCCGCCGTGACCCGCGTACTGATCGAATCCAGCGACGGCGAGATGTCCTGGTACACGGTCGGCGTCTCGGGGAACATCGTCGCGGCGTCCTACCAGGCGTTGGTCGACAGCATCGAATACAAGCTCCTCAATTCCCGTGGCTATAACGAGGACTGATAGGGCATACCAGTAAAGGAAGTCTGCCGAATCCTGGTTCTTACACTTGTCCGCCGAACACCGTCAAAGCCCACGTGATGGGATTGAAGCCAAAAATGAGCTGGATGCCTGCGATAAACACCAGGACAAGGATAATCCGGTTAAAGAGTGTTTCCGAGACGCGGTGGTGCATCCATTTTCCCAGCCAGGAGCCGACCGGAATGAGGGGCACGAGGACCGCCCCGAAAAAGAGCACGTCGCTCTCAATCAGCCCGACTCCGATGTAAAACGGCAGCTTTGACAGGTTGATGAGGGTGAAGGTCCAGGCGACCGTCCCCACGAATAGAGTTTTCCCGAGGTCCTGGGCGAAGATATACAGGCTGACGATAGGCCCGGCCGCGTGGGCAATGGTCGACGTAAAGCCGGCGGCTACGCCCGCGCCGATACCCGCTCCAACACCCGGACGGAACCGATCGATCCACGCCAGAGCCATTTCTTTGCAGACGATATATATGGCGAAGACAATGGCTATCAGTCCGACGAACCGTTTGATCCAGATGCCGTAGCGCTCGACGCCCTCGCGGCCGATCCACCACCAGACCGCGGCCCCCGCGAGTATCCCGAAGACAGCGGGAAGATAGATTCGGAAAATGGTTTGCCAGTCCTTATTGTGCCGGTGGTGGTAGATGGCGTTCATGTCGCAGAGAATAAGCAGGGGAAGCATTACGGCGGCGGCACGATTCACGGGCATCACAAAAAACAGAAGTGGCATGGATAAAATGCCCGCTCCCCCCGCGAAACCCGACTTGCTGATGCCTTGAATAAGAACCACCGTGCCCACAAACACCCAGAATACCGGCAGAGGCACACCTTCATTGATGAATTGGGAAAACATGCGCGGGATTATACCGGCCTGGCCCCCTCGATGCGAAACCGCCTGTAATGCGGGCTAGGGCTATCGGACTTAATTCGCCCCGCAAAAACCGGTGTTGTGGTGGCGACAATTCGCAACCCGTTTGCACCATCTGCATGCTCATTCTGGTGTGGGACCGGCGCCCTCGCCGGTCACTATTACAAGGAGCGCGGACGTACCCGTCCGCGGTGGTCTTATGGACGGGCTGGACAGCCCGTCCTCCTTTGCCGGAGCATGGTTGGCGGCGTGTTCATGGTGCATAAGAGAGCCGAAGGCTCACTCATAGGCCATGAAAATAAGCGCGAGCGGGCAGGACCGTTGCCCCATATTACGCCCATCCTTCGTGTCTTCGTGCCTTTGTGGTGGAAAAAGGCCCCAGCGGCATCTGCGTGGAGACTCGTCATCCCGGTGCGGTAGGCGTGACTTCGGCGTGTCAGGGGAGAGCACCCCACAGCGGGGTCCCGGTTCCCACCGTCATTCCTGCGTAAGCAGGAATCCAGGGAGCTTACGGGAGGCGTTGCAGGGAACACGCATACCTTCGGTATTGCGGGCCGCACGCGGACTGGACCCCCTGCTTTCGCAGGGGTGACGGAAGAGGCAGCGAACCATGAGC
>JAWODE010000559.1:0-3431 GCA_046483455.1 Candidatus Hydrogenedentota bacterium
GCTCATGGTATCGCGCCATCCATTGTGGCCATGCATGAAGATTCACTGGGGTAAATCAAGCAGGTTGGACCAATGCATGCCCATGCCATCCGTATTTCTTCTCAATTATAGCAATTCCATTCCCAAAGCCTGGAAAACCACCCGAAGACTCGGGGTACGTGTTTTCAAAAAGACCCCTGATTGGCGGGTATTCCCTGAGGGAAAAGAGTCCTTTAGCGTGCTACCTTTCCCCAAACGTTGCAGTGTATGCGGCGGTGCAACAATGCGTTTATTTCGGTTCAACACCGTAGAATCGCGTTTCGCCCTGCGCAAATTCCTCCGCAAAACGCCCTACCGACCCCAAACGTGCGGCTTCCGGCAGTATGCGTTGCACCACCGAACGCTCCGGCAACCGCACCGTCTTTGTGCCGGCCGTCGAGGCGGTCACACTCAAGAACTCGCCATCGGACACCAACACGTCATCGGAGTCGAGGTAAACGTGCACCCCCGACGCCGCCAGAATATTGCGCAGGAGCTTCGCTGGCGCCCTCATGGTGCCAATGTAAACGGTGAGGCCGTTTTCGCCGTCCTTTGCCGCGGCCCCCGCCGCGCCGTTGGGGAAGTGCCCCAGCACTTCGATGCCCCCGCTTTCCTCGATGGACCAGAGGGGGGCGAGGGTTGCCTGGACCCCGAAAGGCGTGTCCGGCAGTCCGGCGCATAACGGAGCCCCGGTGTCGGGCGTGATCCTGGCGGGCACGCCGCCCTCCACCTCCCGGACAGGCATTCCGACCAACTCCGCGATGTGCTGCGTGTCCGGTCGGTCCTCGAGGAACCCGCTACCGTACATCCAGATGGCGGTCTTGCCTGCTACGGCCTCCGCGATGGCCTCCCGTTGCGCCCCACTCAACCGGAAACAGCCGATGAAAATGTACGCTTTATGCGCCGGAACGCGACCGGCCACGAGATCGCTGAGCAGGTACTGACTGAACGGCGCCCCCATGCGGGAGAGCTGGGTCCGGAAATGATTTCCCAGGGAACGCAGGACACTGTTACAAGCAAAGTAAGATGGACTCGATTCATCAACAATCACCGCGACCTCCGGCGACCACGCCGCCGGGCGGTCGAGATGCTTCTCATAAATGGTCCGCATCCTGCCGATGTTCCGCCAAATGCGCTCGTCGGCAAGCCAGCCCGCTCCGCCAAGGTCCATATACCAGCACGCGAGACGACGGGGCAATAACCGGCTGAAATTGCGTTGGTGCACCCATTGGGTATGTTCCAGCGTCGCGACGCGGCCGTATCCCGCATCCTCGCGTGTCAGAAACGTGCGCGTATCGTCTTCATTGAGCCATAGTTTGCCGTGGTCGCGCACCGAGTCCACCGGCGCCATAAATCCTCCGATCCCGCCCAGTCCACGATCCTGGTACGAGATGGGCGAACACACGATGTCCACGTCAGGACATTCGAGAAGCCGCGCCAACGCCAGATGTCCACTTGTTTGCGGTCCCAACGGCAACCCGCTGATCTCGAAATAGTAACCGTAGAAAAACGTGACGATCTTCTTTCGGCCGCACGCGTCCTTGACCGTCGCGGCGATCAATTCAAGCGGCTCAACCATGGCGATCTGGAGGTAGTCGAAGAAATCGATGGTCTTTTGCTCGAGCGCCGGGTCGCGGAACAAGCCCACCGACGCCGTGTTGCGTTCTTCCACCGTCGGCACGGTGACGCTGTCGAAGGTGGCGTCCGAATCGGCCCACCCTATACGCAGGGCCTCCTCCGTCCCGTATTTCTTCCGCAACCACGCGGAAAAACCGCGTTGCATGGCGGGACTGAACCCGCAATGGCGCGCTTCCCACGTCTTCGGGTAAAACCATTCGCCGGTGTGTTGCGCACAGGGATGGTACCCGAGCATGTGATCGCCGTAGCGCGCCTCGCAATGCTCGACCAGCGCTTGCACGTTCCGCAGCATTTCCTCGCGCCATACTTCCGACGCCACGCAGACCGGTCGTCGGCTGCCATCATCGAATTGAAGGGCCTCGTCCGGATGCTGCTGGTACCACCAGCCCGGCGGGTCGCAACCAAAGCGCGGCAGCAATAAGGCCTCGGGATCGGCATCGATGACGCGCTCGAGCACGGCATCGACTGCCGCAAAGTCCGGCTCTTCGCCCGGTTTCGGCCACGGCCTGGGAATGCCGAATGAGTGAATGTGAACACCCGCCGCCGCGGCCAGCTTCACCTGCTTGTGCAACCACGAATCCGGCGCGCCCGAGTAGATGGTCCACGGCGGACCATGGTGCAGCGCCATCATGTCCCCCCTACGCTCGCGATCGGCCTTAAGCCACGCCGAGAAGGTATAGGTCTTATCCTTCTCGACCGTCAGACCGGTCTGATAGAAATGGACGTGCATCGTCTCGGTGCCGGCCTTCGCCACGCTCAACCGGCAACTTTGTTCACCGCTGTGTTTAACCTCCTTGTCGAACGCCCACGATGCTTCGGCCCCTTCATCGGTTTTCACAAAGAGCTTCCAAGCATCATCCGCCGCCGCGCGTTCGCATTCCCAGTCCCCACATTCGAGGCGGTTCTCCCGGCTATCCGGACGGTACTCGCCCGCGTAGAATTTCACCTGGTCGATCCACACCGTGCCCGGCGCGTTGCCGAACCGCAGATGCACGCCGCAGTTCCCGGCGTTGTTCTCCGGCGCGGTGAAGGTGACATGGTACTCGCGCCACGCGGTATCGAGCTCGACAACCGTCGCGCCGGGGCCCCGGTCCCACCCGAACAACATCATCGGTACCGTGGGCTCGTTGTTCACAAACAACGCCGGCGCTCCCAAATGGTCCTTCACCTCTGTCGTCAACCCGGCCGACGCCCCTCCCGCCAGAAGCGCCCCGAGTAATACTATCCATCCTCCGCGTATGATTGAATACACCATCCGAACTCCCGATTCCGCATTGGTTGTGCGCCTCAAGAAATACACCAGCGCGTGAGTTTAACATGCGGGCGGCACAGCAAGAAAAACCACGATTGCCCGGTTTCTCCCCCGGGTCAATAAGGTCGAACCCACCATTTTTGGTATGTTAAGCAGCGTACGGCAAAAAACTCGATCGGAGGGAGTGGGGAGATAATGGGGAGCCGCGAAGCTATTGAAAAAGTCCTTGAACCATTCGAATTAAGCGAAAAAGCGGGATTGAACCGGGTGGTTTGCGCAGCAAACGGCTAACGCGCATTTCTCACAACTCAGGTTCACCTGTGTTGTGAGAAAACGCGCCAACTTGAGTTTACGGAGAACGCATCGGACATTTTGCGTTCTTAGGCAGTAATGATCTCCGGGTTCCAGTTTCTCTAACTCGATTACCTCAAAGTCGTTAAGTTTCTTCATCAAATTCTTGGCATCTTCAAGATTTGTTCTGGTGACCACCCGGTTTTTTTTGCCTGACAGTCTTATACTGTAC
>JAWODE010000574.1:0-2606 GCA_046483455.1 Candidatus Hydrogenedentota bacterium
CTACCCCGAAATCACCGGATAAGCCAAACCAAATCAGAACTGGGCAAATCACGCAGCCTGGCAATACCGCTCGAACCGCTCTGAGTTTTCTGACAGAATGTAGCGCCTGACCTCGTGTCAGGCGTCTTAGACCCGGACGCCTGACACGAGGTCAGGCGCTACATTCTGTCAGAAAACTCAGAGCGGTTCGAGCGGTATTGCCAGGCTGCGTGATTTGCCCAGTTCTGATTTGGTTTGGCTTATCCGGTGATTTCGGGGTAGCGCGTGACTTGACCCCGCTCACCATACTTTCCGACAATGGCGGTCCTTAAAATATCCGCAACCATGCCGGGAGAAAATCATGTTGCACGCCTTGTCTTGTTTCTGTTTCTCCGTGCTTATGCTCGCCGCGCCGGAGGAGGTGATGTTATCTCTAGACGCAACGGAAGGCATTCGTCCGACCTACCGCACCGATACACCGCGCATACTTGAAATCGTCACGGATGCCGAAACCAAAACCGAAGGCGCCGGGGCGGTCCGATTTGGCGGCCATGCCCCGACCGCAGACGGCAACAAATACTTCGGCATTATGGTCCCTTTTAACGAGCCGCTCGATCTGCGCCGAAAAGCCTTGATGGTGAACGCACGGACGTCCACGCCCGAGGCAGCCCGCGCCTTCTACGTCCGCCTTTACAATAAGGACAAACACAAGCCGGTCTGGAGCTACAATTCCTGGAACGGCCAATTGCGCGAGGAATGGCGTACCTTCACGTTTCAGCGCAACCTCTGCCTCGACGGCCTCGCCTGGGAGAATACCGTCGTGAGCGGAGAGGAAGCCGCCTCGGTAGACCGCGTCGAATTCATCATCGGCACAGGGGATGACGATCTGGATATTTCGGCGGTGGTTGATGACATTCGCATCGTCCCGCGCAAACCCTCTATCGCTGAACTCACGGCCCCGAAACCCCTGGTACGGGACACTTACCTTGTGCGTGATGGAAAACCAGCCGCCATCGTGTTGCATCCGGACTCGGAAGCAGGCCGTTCCGCCGCGGCGGCGATTGTAGAGGCCATCAAAGCCAAGACCGGTGTCGTGTTGCCTGCACGGGCCGCGACTGTCGAGGACCGCCAACCCGGAGAAACGGCGATTCTGCTGGGGAATGTCACCTCGAATCCGGCGATGTTGCTCTTATACGCGCGCTTCATGACCCCCGTAGACGCGGTTTGCCCGGGACCAGGCGGCTCGCTGGTGCAGACGGTGTTCGACCCGTTTGGGAAGGGCGTGAACGCGGTGGTCGTGGGCGCATCCGACGACGAGGGTCTCGAGAACGCGGCCGCCGTATTCATCCAGGCGATTGAGGCGCTTCCCCAAAAGCCCACCATGAATCTTCCCCGCCTCTTCGAGCGAGACTACTCGGAGGCATTTCTGAAACGGTACCGCTACGCCGATGACGAAGTGGGCAAGGACTACCTCGAAAAGGGTGTGGCAGGCGGACAAGAGGCCCTTGATCGGGGTCGGCATACGAGCGTGGCGGGGGTATTGGCCGACGTAGCCCGGCGGTATCAGTTGACCGGCGAAAGCGCGTATGCGAAGACCTTTGTAAAACTCTGGGAACTGTATGCGGCCAGCGCGGTGCGCGACCCCCGCAAGTTCGGCGGACCTTGGGGCTTCGATAGCGATTTCAAGTCGCTCGAGGTCGTGTCGGGCTGGCGCACCATCGAGTACGACCCGGTATTAACCGACAAAGAACGCCTTGCAACGGTGAAGGCCATTTCCCGATGGATGCACGAGGCCGTCGTGCCAAGCTGTATCGGCGCGGCAAGCAGTGAACGCGTGCCCCATAACCATCAGACCTTCCCTGCGCTCGGGACCCTGATGGCAGGACTCTATTTCACACAGGGCTACGATGTGGCGGAGGGGCGGCAGTGGCTCGGTATTGCCGACGCCATCTTCACGCGCCAAGCGGGCTATTTCAAACCTTACGAAGACTGCAACGGCTACCAATGGCTCACCAACGGCCATCTCATGCGCTACACCGTTGCGCGGCCGGACTTTACGTTCTACGAGAATGGCAATGCCGGTAAGGTAATCGACTTTTGCATCGGCAACATGGACAATCTGGGCTATCAAGTGCCCTACGGCGACACCGGCTCGTGGCAATGCTGGGACTCCGAGACCGTGTGCCTGAACATCTACGCCCATGTAACCGGCGACGAAGCAGCTAAATGGGCCGCCGCCAAGAAGATCGCCAACAAGAATACCCTCGCACTGTACGGTTTCCAGAGCGTTGACAGCGGTCAGGTGCCCAAGGACTACAATGGCGTGCGCGTCTGGCCTCTCGAACCGCAGTATTATGCGACCCATGGCGCGAAAACACGGCCATCCCTCGAGAACTGCTTCGACAAGATATCGTTCCGCGACGGTATGGCCCCCGCGGACCTCTATGCCCTGCTCGACGGCCTCAGCAATGGGGGCCACAACCATTTCGACGGCAACAGCATCCCGCGGATCACCCAGTACGAACGCATCTGGCTTGCCGACAACGATTACTACAAGAGTGCCGTCAAGTACCACAACTCGGTGATGGTATTTTGCGACGGCGAATCGAGCCTTATTCCACCGTACG
>JAWODE010000520.1:0-4422 GCA_046483455.1 Candidatus Hydrogenedentota bacterium
GTTCTCTTGAAAACGCCATCAAAGATCTCCCCGGACGAGCTGTTCAACGGCCTACTCGAAAAGGGTATCCGGATAAGGATTTTCAAGCATGCTAGACTGCAGCAGTATTCCTGATCGAGTTCTTTTTCCGAAACCAGGATGCGGAAATTCACAGTGAGGGACTCACCTTCTTGGAGGTCGGGCTCGAAAAAGGCGCCAAAGCGGGCATACCGGCGAATGGAGTACACGGGAACGCCCGTCGGGTGGTCTTGCGGTGTCATATGCATGAGCCAGTAACGCTTTTCGCGCACGACGGGGCTGCAGCATACCCACCACGCTCCCTCGACGCGGTTGTCGGCCTGTTCTTCGATGCCTTTGGGGAGGGTGTAGTGGGTGGTTCCTTCGTGTTCGCTTACTTCGTTGGCCATGCGTACCTGCATCCCGGCGTGCTGAAGGTCGCCGCGAAGCTGGATCGGGCCGCGGAGGGAGATAAGCGTGGATTGAAAATCGAAAATACGGCTGCCATCGGGACCGGGCAAGGCGGTGATTGCGCGCACCTCGCGGATAAACGGTTCGCCTTTGTTGTCGCACCAATCCACCTGCTCGACTTGCGTGGCTTTGTCTTCTCCGGGAGCGAGTTCCAACCAACTTTTGTGGTTTTGGGTGCAGTTTTTCATGTGCCACGTATCGAATTCGGCATCGCCGATCTTCGTATGGTTCCAACCGATAAACATGCCCCGATGATGGGAATATTTTCCGCCGGCTCCTTTGGTAATGGGGGCTTCACCGTCAAAATCGAAGATGTGCGTATAGACCTTGTACGTTTCTTCGCGGCGGTCGGGATCGGGTTGGGTTGTCATGGTCCGCAGCCATATCGTACTGTCGCCGAGAAGGTCCAGCCCGGTGTGGTCACCAAGGTTGGGTTGGATGTCGAAGGAAAACTGGACGCCGAAAGCGCTGGCAGTGAGGATCGTGAAGGCAAGAGTTGCTCCAAAGGTCCGCATGATAAACTCCTTTCGCCGGGTTATATTTTTAAGTACTATTATACGAGTTGTGCGCGGCATCTTCTAGCACCAAATCGACGCCATGGAATTAGCGTGGCCGCTGGCCGCAACGATCTCAGGCTTGGAAAAGTATTTTTGCGCTATGGGAGAAGGTCTACTGGTATTAAAGAGTCGGCGGAGATGTGCTGGACATGTTCCCGCCACCCAAGGGAGGAAACACCATGAAGAAAATCGTTTTATTAGTGTGCCTCACTGCCGTCGCATTGCTTCTTGAAGGCCATGCTGTTGCCCAACCGATCATAGCGCCGCTTGCTGAAGAGGTTGATGTGGCGGAGGAAGATCGCATCGAAAACTGGCAGGACAAGACCGTCCTCGTATTCACGCCGCATCCGGACGATGACACCTTTTCAATGGGGGGCACGCTTGCACGTTTGGTAGAGAACGGCAACACGGTGACCATCGTTATTTTTACGAACGACAACCGGGGCTCGAAGGACCTCGACATGACCCGCGAACGACTCGCGCGGATTCGGCGTGCCGAAGAGGAGGAAGCCTGCCGCATCCTGGGCATTCCAAAGGAGAACCTGATTTGGCTGGGCTATGAAGATGGCGACCTCGAGTATGCGGACCCGCAACGGTTGCGCGGCGAGGTGTGCCGCCTTATCAAAATGCACCGTCCCGATGCGGTGTTCTGCCCCGATCCGGGCGCGAAATGGGAGCAATGGCATAAGACCGACCACCGCATGTCGGCGAGCATCACCAAAGATGCGTTTATCGCAGCCGAATGGCATCTTTATTACCCCCAGCATCTCCTCGACGAAGAGTTGAAACCGTATTCCGTGCCCCTCGCCTACTATTACTATTCCCAGGAACCCAATTACGAGGTGGACATCACGGATTACCTCGACAAAAAGATCAAAGCGTCGGCCGCACACGTAAGCCAGTTTGAACCATCCGTGAGCAAGTACACCCCCAATATGCCCGAGGCCGTTTTTCAGGAGATCGCGAAAGGATTTAAGGGATATCACGCCGTCGACGACCGCTTTGTCGAGCGCTTCCGGCGTGAAGAAGCTCCTTGATGTTTTTGCGGAGAACGAAACACGGTGTCGTAATTGAAGAGGCAGTTTTTGTACCTGGCCGCGATTCCGGACCTCTCCGCAGCTGCAAGGATATGTTTTCCGGAACGACCCTCGATAGCGACGAAAAGAGCCTGAACCTTGTTCACATGGCAGGTGACTCGCCAATGAAGGTGCCTTAACGAGTGCTGAGACTCGGTTGTCCGAAAGCCCTTGGAGGAGCCATCAACAAGACATGAGCCCTGTCCGGCATGTTAAAATATAGCGATAGGTCGAATATGTTTTGTCTCACGGTTTGCAGAGGTAAGCAACGAACCCAACGAAACGTCTGATGAACCATCGCGATTTTGAGGTCATAGTGGTAGGTGGCGGCCATGCGGGCGTCGAGGCGGCGCTGGCATGCGCTCGAAGGGGCCACCGCACCCTTCTCGCGACCATGCAGCTCGATAGCATCGCCAAGATGTCGTGCAATCCCGCTATTGGCGGTACGGCCAAGGGCCAGGTTGTGCGCGAGGTCGACGCCCTGGGGGGCGAAATGGCTCGCTGCATCGACCGCACCGGTATCCAGTACAAGATGCTCAATCGTTCAAAGGGGCCGGCAGTCCATTCGCCGCGTGCGCAGGCGGACCGTACCGCGTACCAGTACGACATGAAACGCGTCTGTGAAGAAGAGGAGAATCTTACGCTTCGCCAGGCAACCGCGGAAGCGTTCTTGCTAAAGGGAGATGAGATTGCGGGGATTCGCACCGATCTTGGGACCGAAATCACCGCCCGGGCCGTCATTGTGTGCAGCGGGACCTTCCTTGGCGCAAAACTGCATTTCGGAATGGTCGACGTGCTTGGGGGGCGGGCTGGAGACGCCTCCGCTATGGGGCTTTCTCAATGGTATCGCGAACAGGGCTTCGATATCGGGCGTCTGAAGACGGGCACCTGTGCCCGTGTCCACCGGCGAAGCATCAATACCGATGCACTCACGCCTTCTCCAGGCGATGAGCATCCGCGACCGTTCTCTTTTTCGACCCCTATCGCAGGGTTTAGCCCGAACAAGATTCTTTGTTGGATGACGTATTCGAACGAGGCGACGCAGCGGGTTATTCGCGCGAACCTCGACCGTTCGCCGCTCTATTCGGGCAAGATCGAGGGTATTGGCATCCGGTACTGTCCCAGTATCGAAGACAAGGTCATGAAATTCCCCGAAAAGGACCGGCATCATATTTTTTTGGAGCCCGAGGGGCTGAATACTCAGGAAATTTATGTCAACGGCATGTCTACGAGCTTTCCGGAGGATGTTCAGCTTGCCATGCTGCATACGGTGCCCGGCTTGGAAGAAGCCGAGATCATCCGGCCGGGATATGCCGTAGAATACGATTTCATTCCGCCGACGCAACTTAAACCCACGCTTGAAACCAAGAAGATTCGCGGACTGTTCCATGCGGGGCAGATCAACGGGACCTCGGGCTACGAAGAAGCCGCCGGACAGGGCCTATACGCCGCACTCAACGTGATTCGGTGGCTGGAAGGGGACGAACCGCTATACATCCCCCGGAGCGAGGCCTATATCGGCGTCATGATCGACGATTTGGTCACGCGGGGCGTCCTCGAGCCTTACCGGCTGTTCACGTCGCGTGCTGAATACCGCCTGTTGCTCCGCCACGACAATGCCGACGTGCGTCTGGCTCACTACGGTATCGCGGATGAGACTTTCAAACGCAACGTGCGCGAAAAAGAGTTGCGCGTCGAAGCTGAACTGAAACGATTGAAGGAAACTCAGGTGCCTCCCTCCGAGGAGCTCAATCGCTTGCTTAGCGGTGCGGGAGAAGCTGTGACCACCGTCACGCAACCGGCCGTGCAACTTCTTCGCCGGGTGAATATCTCGCTCGAGGATGTATGGCGATTCGCGCCGCCACCGGCCCCGCTAACGTTTGAAGAAGCGGAACAGGTCGAGATTCGCTCCAAGTATGAAGGTTATTTTTCACGTCAGGAGCGGGACATCGAGCGGTTTCGCAGTGCGGAATCGCGAGGCATTCCTGCCGGCCTCGATTTCTTTTCGGTTCCCGGTATTCCGTACGAGGCCAAGCAGCGGTTTAGCGAAGTGCGGCCGGTGAATTTCGGCCAGGCAGGACGCATCCCGGGCATTCGTTCGTCGGATATCGCTGCCTTGCTTGTCTATGTCGAGAAACTGTCCCGGGAAAAACAACCGGCCAAAACGTAAATATGCATATTGACGCCAATTGAAGAGAGACGAATCGTAAGTTGGAAAATCATGAACGAACTCGATAACAAACCATCGCGGTCGCCGATCTCGTATCATGCTCTCGATAAAGGGGATGTGGTGCAGTTGTGCGCAGGAATGCCCCAGGTAG
>JAWODE010000677.1:0-2726 GCA_046483455.1 Candidatus Hydrogenedentota bacterium
TAAGGTCATCGCTCTCGGCAATGCCCACTGCGATGCCCCCTTTTTGTTGCCGTGTTGTGTAATACATGAAGTACTTGCCTTTGAAACGCGCCACATCGGGGTCTTTCGCGAAGCACCTACCGGTCCAGCAATCGGTGAAATACATTTCCGGCTTCACTATGGCGTTGTCCTCTGCAAAAATCAGCGTGTCCGGCAACACAATGGTTGCTATGATCGCCAATCCTGAAAGACGTATTAAAGACTTCATGCTTCTCCGCTCTCCTTCTTAAGCAGGGGGTCATTCATCTCTTCCTGGAGCGCGCGCAGTTTGGTTTTCATTTGTTCAAGCCGTTTGGCGTAGCGCTCGTTCCCACTGAGATCGTGTACTTCGAGCGGGTCCTTTTTGAGATTAAACAGCAAGTATTTGTCGATCTTCGGATACCAAACCAGCTTGAAGTTGTCATCCGTCACCATGCGTTGCAGATTCATGTAGGCCCCATAGATGGCGTCATAATTCTCTTTGCGCCGGCCGTCGATGAGCGGCATAAGACTCTTGAACCGCACATATTCGGGGGTGTTCGTTCCCGCCAGCTCGAGGGTGGTCGGCATGATGTCCTGGAGATACACGCGCGCCTCGATGCGTTTGTCCTTCGGAATGCCCGGCCCGCAGACCATCAGCGGCGCGCGCATGCTGTGGTCGTACATATTCTGCTTGCCCATGAGTCCGTGATGGCCCACCGCCAAGCCGTGGACAGCGGTGAAGAAAATGTAGGTATTGTCAGCTTTCCCCGTCTCTTCGAGGGCATCGAGAATCCGGCCGACCTGCCCGCCCATGTGCGAGATAATCGCGTAGTACTCCTGGCGGTTGACCTTGATGGCGTACTCGGTCCGCGGGAATGGCGCCAGCTTCTCGTCGCGCAACGATTTTCCGCACCCAATCGCATCCTTGTATGGATACTCGGGCATATAATTCGCCGGCACGTCAATCTCGTCGGCAGGATACATGTCCACGTATTTCTTCGGCGATTGCCGGGGATCGTGCGGCGCGTTAAACGCCAGATACATGAAGAAGGGGGTGTCATTTTGTCCCGCCTGCTCGAGGTAGGCCACTCCGTCGTCCCCCAGCACCTCGCTCCAATGCTTGCCGCCTTTCCAATACCCCTCGAATTTGGGATCGTAGGGACTCCAGGGGTCGGGCTCACCCTCGATAGGCCGGTTGTAGCCTGCATCGGTCTGGTTCGGCATGCCCGGCCGCTCGTGCACCACGTGGTCGAACACGTTGTCCGGTTTGATTTTGACGTGCCACTTGCCGCTGAAATACGTGTCGTAGCCGGCCTGATTCATGTACTGGGCCCAAAGGCGTCCCGCTTTTGCTTCTTCGCCAAGTTTTGGCTCGATGGCTTTCGCCTGCCATAGGAAACGACCGGTATTGAGCATGGTCCGGCTCGCTACACATACGGCTCCGTGCCATGCGCCCATGTTGTAGGCATGGGTGAACGTCACGCCGCTCCGCACCAGCCGGTTCAGATTCGGCGTGTGAATCTCGTCGCACCCCAAAGCGTTGATGGCCGCATAGGTTTGGTCATCGGCAAAAATAAAGAGGATGTTGGGTTTATTGGGAGTCTGTTCCGCGGGAAATCCAAAACGAGGCAACGCAACCGCCGCGGCACCCATTCCCATCGCACGTAGAAAATTTCGTCGTCTCATTAGAAGAACCCCCTTTCATCCCCGATGATAGAAAAAACCCTTCCGTAATGCCAAACCGCGAAAAACAGGGTGCGGGGAAAGGTTAAAGATCTCCAGGGGGGATTGGATGTGGGACCGGCGCCCTCGCCGGTCAGTATTACAAAGAGCGCGGACGTGTCCGTCCGCGGTGGTCTTAACGACGGGTTGGACAACGCGTCCTCCCTTGCCGGAGCCTGGTTGATGGCATTTTTATGGTCTATGGGTGAACCGAAGGCTCATGATTCGCTGCCTCGAAAATCCTTGGTTCGGAGCGCTTGTCCCCCGCTGGCGGGGGCCAGCAACGGCTTCGCTGTGCGTCGTCTTCAAATCGGCGGCACCCGATTTGGGGGTGGATTTTTGTATTTCATTGTCTCCGGGTGCGCGCCACAGCTCATGTTTCGCTGTCCCGGCCGTTTTTCGCGTCTACGCTACGGAGGCTTGCTCTTTCAACGGCTCCAGAGAGCCCGGTTTGGCAAACCGCCGGGTCGGTCCCTGTTTTTCGCTCACTACAAATGGTTCAAGGAACACGCGCGCCTGGGAGCGCCGAGCGCCGGCTCGGCATTCCGGATGCAGCCCAGACGGCTGCGTTGCAGGACCCGCGGCAGAAGGGGGCCGCATCATTTTCTCAAAGGCGCGCTAAAGCGATACCTTCCCGCCCCGACCTCAAACACATCGCGGCCGTTCTTGCCTTGCACGAGTTTCACGCCCTTCGCTTCCGCTGCAGGTGTATCCGACTCGGTCACGGCGCCGGGCGTGCTCGTGGGCACCATCACCGTCGCGGAAGTATTGGCGGGGATACGCACGTCCCAGACAAAGCGTCCGTTTTCGACGCGCCACACGCTTTCAATAACGCCCCGCACGGTATCCTGCCGCGCGCTTACCCATGAAACGTCGCCGACCACGGCAGGCTTCAACACGAAATGCGCGTACCCCGGCGCGTCCGGATCGGGCCGTATGCCGGCCAATCCGCGATAGAACCAGGCGCCGATGCCGTTATAACAGTTGTGGATGTGCGACCGGTG
>JAWODE010000679.1:0-7972 GCA_046483455.1 Candidatus Hydrogenedentota bacterium
CCATCCAGTACTCCCCGGTATTCGGAGTTTGGTTAGGATCAGTAAGCCTGTGGGGCCCCATTACCCATCCAGTGCTCTACCCCCGGGCCGGCCCCCGGCGCGAACCCAAGAAAAGGGGACATTTCTAATGTGGCTTGACATTTCGGTCCCTGAGCTTGCACCTATCCGGCTGGGCGGATACCATAGGTAGTCGGGCTACAACATGACAAGGAGTGAACGGTGCGTATTTATCTGATCTCGCTTTTCATCGTAGTTACGGCGCTGTCCGCCGCGGGGCAGACGGTCTTCGTCGAAACCGAGAGTTTCAACCAATTGGGCGGTTGGGTGGTCGACCAACAGGCCATGGACCAAATGGGGTCGCCGTATGTCCTCGCCCACGGCATGGGCGTACCGGTCGAAAACTGCACGACGACGCTCGCGTTTCCGGAAACCGGTGTTTATCATGTGTGGGTGCGGAC
Source organism: Candidatus Hydrogenedentota bacterium (assembly GCA_046483455.1). Lineage (GTDB taxonomy): Bacteria > Hydrogenedentota > Hydrogenedentia > Hydrogenedentales > SLHB01 > UBA2224. The sequence continues at coordinate 459 of JAWODE010000679.1, forward strand.
GCGCGACTGGGTGGCCTCGTTCGGCGCATCAGGCGCGCCGGGCCGGTTTCAGGTCCTAGTGAATGGCGAACCTTTGGAGACCATCTTCGGTACCGAGGGCGCGGAATGGCATTGGCAGGACGGCGGAACCGTCGAGATCGACGAGCCGAACGTGCGTTTGGCGCTCCACGATCTCACCGGCTTCGAGGGACGGTGCGACGCCATTCTATTCTCGAAAGACGCCGCCCTCGAGCCGCCTGATGCGGGAGAAGCCCTGCTTGCGTTTCGCCACGACCTCCTTGGCCTTCCCGACACTCCGCCCGATGCAGGAACCTTCGACTTCGTCGTGGTAGGCGGCGGCATCGCGGGAACCTGCGCGGCCATCTCGGCGGCGCGGCTCGGGCTCGACGTTGCACTGGTGCAGGACCGTCCCGTCCTTGGGGGCAACAACAGCTCCGAGGTGCGAGTCCATCTTCAAGGCAAGACGAATCTATCGCCCTATCCGGCCTTGGGCAATTTGGTGCGCGAACTGGATTCGGGCATGCAGGGCAACGCCCAGCCCCCCGAAAACTATAACGACGCCAAAAAACTACGCGTTGCGGGGGCCGAAAAAGACTTGTCGCTGTTTCTCAACATGCACGCCTACAAAACCGAGATGGACCGCGACCGGATCGTGGCCGTCATTGCAAAAAATACACGGACAGGGCAAGATTTGCGCTTTCCCGCACGATGGTTTGCCGATTGCACGGGCGACGGCACCATTGGATTTCTTGCGGGAGCCGATTACCGCATGGGCCGCGAGAGCCGTGCCGAGACCGGCGAAGAGCTTGCTCCCGAAAAACCGGACGACATGACCATGGGCGCGTCCGTGCAGTGGTATTCCGTCGAGACGGAGAAACCTTCGCCCTTCCCCGAGTGCCCATGGGCGGAACCGTTCACGGAGGAAACGGCTCAAAAGGTCATGATGGGAGAGTGGGACTGGGAGACCGGCATGAACCGCAACCAGGTGACCGAGATCGAATACATCCGGGACCATGCCCTGCGCATCATCTATGGCAACTGGGCCTTTCTCAAGAATCACAGCGCGGATAAAGCGGATTATGCCAACCGCAAACTCGGCTGGGTGGCCTATGTGGCGGGCAAACGCGAATCGCGCCGCTTGATGGGCGACGTCGTCCTTCAACAGCAGGACATCGACTACCGGCGCGAGTTTGTGGACGCCAGCGTCACGACCACCTGGACGATCGACCTGCACTATCCCGAGCCGAAGAACTCCGAGCAATTCCCCGGCCGTGAATTCCGCTCGATCGCCAAACACAAGAAAATCGTGCCCTATCCGATCCCGTACCGGTGCTTCTACTCGCGCAATATCGAGAATCTGTTCATGGCGGGGCGCAACATTTCGGTCACCCACGTGGCCCTTGGAACGATCCGCGTCATGCGCACGGGGGGTATGATGGGCGAAGTAGTCGGCATGGCGGCATCGTTGTGCAAAAAACACGACACCATCCCCCGTGGCGTTTACGCCCACCATATCGAGGAACTGCGGGCGCTCATGCAAAAGGGAATCGGGAAACCACCCCGAAAAGCCACGCTTCAGCCCCCCGCATGGCGGGATACAGCCGGACCCAACCTTGCGCGGACCGCCGCCATCGAGGTCTCAAGCGTGCTCGACCCAGTTCAGTATCCTCCCGAAAACATCAACGACGGCGTGATCGAGCTCGACAACGCCAACACGCGCTGGTGCAGTGCGCGCGAAGGAATCCCGCACACCGTTGACTTCCGCTGGGACACGCCGCAAACCATCAATGCGGCGCGCATCGTCACCGGGTGGCGTACCGGCCCGTACGACATCCAGGGACAGGCGCGGGCCTTTGCTTTCCAGGTATTTAAAGACGGCGCTTGGCACGATATCCCCGGCACCACCGAAACCAACAACACCGACCACGATTGGCATACCCGCTTCGTGCCCGTGACTACCGACCGATTGCGCCTTGAGATTCGGGCGGCATCCGGCGACTTGGCCCGCATTTTCGAGGTCGAACTGTTTCATCTCCCCCAAGAATAATCAGAAACCAATTTGGTTGCGATTTTCCGCGTTACGTCGTTACCACTCGAGTTCTGAAAGCACCCGCCCCGCGTGATTCCTGACCGCCTGGATTTCGTCCGGGTCAGGCATGAGGGCGGTCGAGTACCGGCCACCGGCCTTCGTCATGGCTACAGCCGCTCGACGCCGAGGAACGGCGTATCCGTACACATGTGGCCGTCGGTTGTAAAGCAGAACCGGTCGCCGGCGGCTTGGCGCTTGCGCATTTTCTCGAGGGGGAAAGCTCTCGTGAATGCCCACCCCCATAGAGTCAGATGGCCTTCGAGACCCTCGATGTACCGCCATGTGCTCGAGTAGACGGGTACGTCCGGCGCGACCGAGCGCGCCATGTCGGCCAAGCGCGCAATCCCGCCTAATCCATAATCCGCGCGTTGTATTGCCGGGGGCCGGGAGTGTAGTCGGCGAAAGCGCTTTCATTCAGTGGCGCGGGGGTATAGATATACACGAAGCGCTCCCAAGGATTGTAAAGGACCACCTCTTCGCGCGCATCGCCGCAGACGTTAGCGGCGACGCAGTGGTACCAACTCATGCGCCCGATGCGCTCCGGTTTCGGTAGTTCCGGGAGTGCAATGCCTTCGCCCGTAATGGGATTCCAAAGCATGCCGCCGTTGTATAGGACAGCCGGTTTATCGGGACCGTGCCAGTATACGGGCTCCATGCCGGTGTTGTTGGGCGATTCGTTGAGCTCGAATTCATTGACAATCTCGCCGTCGGTGTCCACGACGATTACCTCCGGGGTATGACCATTCCATCGAAGAACCATCTGCGGCTCGGCCTCCTCGCCAACGAACCGGGCGACGCGCACCTCCTGGCCATGAGGGACGCGGTCCGGCCCAAGTTTCAGGAGGACGTTCTCCTCGGCGTCCAACACGTGCCCGAACCCCGAACAGATCGCGCGCACGTTCCCGCCATCCCATTCGGTAATGGCGACGGAATCCATGTTGCGTCCAAGCTGCCTTTCCCAGACCGGAACGCCATTTTCCTCGAGGAGGTAGTAGCCGCCAAGAACCTCGTCGCGTCCGTCACCGTCGATGTCGCCTACCGCGGGGATGTAAGCCGGACACTTGGCGTACTCGGTCCACGGGCAGGTATAGCTCCAAAGCACGTCCAATTTTTCGTCGAACGCCACCAGCGTAGCGCCCAGTTTAACCACAAAATCGCGAGGCGTTTCGAGGCCGCGGAAATTGGCGATGAGAATGCGCTGGTGGCACCAGTTGGGACCCCTGCCGGAGCATTGCGTGAATGCTTCGGGGGCGGCCTCGCGTTCCAATTCGCCCGTTTTGCCCTCCCGAATCTGCACCGTAACGTCCCGCATCGAGGTGGGCGGGGCGGCGATGGTTTTATCGTGGAAGAAATGAATGACTTCAGACGCACCGTCGCCATCGATATCGTGAATGGCGACGGGCCCGGGCCGCGTGGGCTGGGTCCCGCCCTCGCCAATTGTCCAGAGCACTTCCCCGTCGAGAGAAAAAGCCCCCATAAAACAGGGCTTCATACCGCCGCCGTCGTGCGCGTCCTCCATGGAACGATACACAACGAAATCCACCCGGCCGTTACCCGTGAGATCGCCCATGCGCACATCGCCGCCATACGTGTGGCTCTTGCCATCGATTTCCTCGGTACGCAAAAACGCATTCGGCACGGCTACCCTGCGGTAGAGAATAGGCACCGCGCCGTCTACCACCGCTTCACCCGCGCTGGCTGAGAAAAGGATACCTGGTACCAACAACGCCGCTAACACTGGAATACGGATCATGCCTCCCTCCGGTGGTTTTCATACCATTCGCGTGCCTTTTCGACCTGTTCGATCGCGTTCATATGAATATCGCGGAATTCTTCCTGGGTAGGGCGCCATGTGCTCTGGATAAAACCGAAAAGGCGATCGGGGCCGACAACGTCGCTGCAGTGTTCGACCGTTTTCTGGAAATTTTGCGTTTGGCCGGCGTAGTTGCTGCCGGTAGGCACTTGGTCATAGCCCTGCTCTTCCAATGCCGTGTAGGCTTTGACCATCGCATCGTCGGGATCGAAATCGTCGCGGTAATACCAGTTGCTTTGCAGGACGGAAGTCGGCATGTTTGCAAAAAAATCCTCGGGGTGATGCCACAGGTAGTCCGACCACACCCACGGGCGCGAGCCGCCGTCCTGGGCCGCATCGATCAGTATATTTAGGTCGTGCCACCAGAGGTCGTATTGCCGGATGACGGCGTAGCGCAGTTTCCGTTGATGCTCCGCGGTTTCTTCGTCCATCCCGAGATGGAAAAACGCGGGGGTGTCGAACAGTTCGATCACTTCCGCGATGAGTTCACTACACACGGCGTAATACGTGGGCGTCGAGACCATCCGATCGTAAGGATGCAGCCAGAAATCGTGGCACGCCGAAAAATTGAGCTTGGGGATAGGTTGCAGGCCCATTTCGCGGCATTTCGCCAATTCCTCGCGTAGGCGCTCGGGAGGCCAGGCATGCTCGAGCGTGATCTCGGGGTGCGAGTCGTACTGGATGCCGTTACCCAGATCGAGGATAATCATGTTCATACCCGCGGCGCGCATCCTTTCCAGAATGTCGTTCCAAAGCGAGTCGTCGAGGCGCAGATACGGCTTGGCCTCGTAGTATTTCCGCTCCGCGTCCGCGGGGAGTTCCCGGTCCCACCACATTTCAAAGCTGATGTGCACCAGGTTCGCCCAGTAAAGGTCCTTCTTCGCTGTTTTCGGTGTCATGCCGCGCTCCCCTTCGCTTCATGCCTTGTGACCCTGCGCTTTGTATTGGCCCATGGTATGCCAGCCGTCTAAAAAGACGCAAGCCATATCGGGCATGGGTGTTCGCGGGCGTTGGTGATGGACGAAAGCCAAGTGACGGACCTGAGTTGTCCTACGCAGCCCCCTTTCCCTATGGGGATAGTAGAGGTATTGAAAAAGTCCTCGAGCCATTCAAATTTAGCGATAAACAGGGACCCGCCGATTTGCAGCGTAAACCGGGCTTGTCCCGGCCGTTTTTCGCGTTTGCGACGCACGAGCCGGCTCTTTCCACCGCTTCGCCGCGGCTTGGTCTCCCCCTGGCGCGCCGAAGCATTTTCGCGAAGGCCGGTCTTGCGACCCGAACGGTCTGCAATCCTGGCATCGCCTCCCGGTGCACCAGATGGGAGACCACGCGCGGCGCGTGGTCGAAAGAGTGTCGCGGTCGGGAAACCGCGACACAGCGGAGGGTATGCCGTGACGGGGGTACCACATCCCCCCGGCGCGAACCCAAGAAGAGAGGACATTTCTAATGTGGTTTGACAAGCGGTGCAGGTGCAGGTTCGGTTGAAACCTCCCAGCACAATGAATTAGGATTGGTTTTCAACCTTTTAACCATCTTTATGCATTCATGAACTTTTCAATTGCCGAGATATTCGCGGCCTATGTGTGCCTCTTGTTCTGTCTGACGCTGCACGAGGCCGCTCACGCATGGGTTGCCGACCGCGCGGGCGATTCCACCGGAAGACTGCTGGGGCGCATCACGTTGAACCCTCTTGCGCACATGGACCTCTTCGGCACGGTCATCTTCCCCCTGATCATGATGCTGACGGGGCTGCCCGTCTTCGGCTGGGCAAAGCCGGTGCCTTTCAATGCAAGCAACTTAAAGAACCGGCGCTGGGGGCCTGTCGTGGTGGCATTGGCGGGGCCTCTTTCCCATCTTGTGCAGCTTGTGGTGCTAATCGTCGTGGCACGCGCGGCCTTTTACCTCTTCCAGCCGGATATTTCAACCGTCGCGGGTTCGCCCTGGGTGCTCTTGCTGGTCCTCCTCGTGCAAATCAACCTCGTGCTGATGCTGTTCAATCTGATTCCCGTCCCCCCTTTGGATGGACATCACGTCCTCTACGCGTTTTTACCCCCTGCCGGGCAGCGCATGATGGAGCGAATCGGCCCCTTCGGAATTCTGATAGCTCTGCTGATCATGCGCTACGGTATGGGCGCGCCCCTGGCCTTTCTGCGAGACATGGTATGGTTCCTTCTGTTCGGCGGGCTGGGGATGGCAACCATGGCGTAGCACGGCGTCGGTTACGTTCCTATGCTTGGCGCCGGCGCGTCGTGGTGGTGTAAGATCATGGCCGATGCCGGATTAACAAAGGAGAATGGTTCACATGAGTATCACTGTCGTCGGTTCTGTAGCACTAGACACGGTCGAGACGCCCGCCGGGAGAAACGAGGAGGGCCTTGGCGGAGCAGCCACGTATTTTTCGCTGGCCGCGGTTCATTATGCGCCCGTCCACCTCGTGGGAGTGGTGGGAGAAGATTTTCCTCAGGAACACATTGATTTGTTCCAGGGACGAGGTATCAATATCGAGGGATTGGAGCGGGTTCCCGGCAGGACGTTTCGCTGGACCGGCCGCTACCACGAAGACGTGAACGAGCGCGATACCCTCGAGACGCAGCTTAACGTTTTCGAGCATTTCCATCCCAAGTTGCCCGAAGCCGCCCGCCAAGCGGAATATCTTTTTCTTGGCAATATTCATCCTTCGTTGCAGTTGGAAGTGCTCGAACAGGCGAAACCGAAATTTACCGTTCTCGATACGATGAACCTGTGGATCGAAATCGCCCAGGATGATTTAAGACGAGTGCTCAGCCGGCTCGATGCCATCGTCATCAATGATTCCGAGGTTAAGCTGCTTACGGGACGCAGCAATGTTATCAAGGGGGCCCGCGAGATCGCCGGCCTCGGACCGCGCATTGTCGTGGTCAAGAAGGGCGAACATGGGTGTCTGCTTTTCATCGAGGACGACGTCTTCGTAGCGCCGGCTTTTCCCCTCGACGAAGCGCTCGATCCCACTGGCGCGGGCGATACCTTCGCGGGAGGATTCCTCGGCTATCTTGCCCAGAAGGATTCCGTCGATCCGGCCATGTTGCGCCAGGCCGTTATCCACGGAAGTGTGGTGGCCTCCTTTGCCTGTCAGGACTTCGGCCCCGCTTCGCTGGTCTCGCTAACCAATGAGGACATCGCTGAACGATACAAGCGCTTTCAGGCGTTGGTGCGGTTTTAACTAAAGCCCAGTGCTCCAAAGCCGCAACAAGAGTCCCAACGTCCGAAGTCCCGGGACCGCCGAGCGCCAGCTCGGCACTCTTTCCGGCCCCCGTCGGCACAGATGTCGAAGTACCTATACATGGTATGCACACTTGCGAAAACTTGACCGGTGTGGGACCGGCGCCCTCGCCGGTCACTATCACAAGGAGCGCGGACGTAACCGTCCGCGGTGGTCTTATGGACGTTCGCGGTAGGAATGGCCCTTGCGGGCCACCCCCCGCACAAATCCCGGCGAGCGGAATTACCGCACCGGGCTCCTGCCTCGGGTCGTGACGTGTTTCAGCCGCTGATTGGGATAGGGGTGCGTGATTTTCGGCTTGGGCAGCCACCGTTCCGCGAGTCGGTCCATTTGTTTCCATGTGATCCGGTGCT
>JAWODE010000525.1:0-4869 GCA_046483455.1 Candidatus Hydrogenedentota bacterium
CCTTCCGGCGGCGAGCCCTTCAATGAGATCCGTTTCAGGATGAATACCCAGAAGCCGGATCAACTCGCGGCCGGCGTATCCGAGCGCCCCAATTACACCTACTCGTATCATCATTTCCTCCTGTGTCTGAAAACAGCCGATTATAGCGATGTGTCGGAAAACGGTTCAATTAATGGAAAAACAGATGTCAACGCAAAATAGAAATGTCCGCTTTTCTGCAAAGTAGAAATGTCCTCTTGCTATATGTCCTGAATATGCTCTCTTTTGAGGGCTTTCGGAGTAGGCAATCTCCACAAAAGTACCAAGGGAGAAAGCGGAGTTGCAGTCCCTAATCGGCCAATAAGGCGGGGAAACGCACCACAAAGCATGATGGAGACCCTCTTTGCGAGTCATTTCCAAGAACCCGCCAAGTGAACGAGCCGCAGGGATCGCCCGACTGATAATGCGATGGCATTAAGGGCCGGTCTTGCCGGGAAAGGCCAAACCTGATGCGGGGGTCCACGAATGATGCCCATTGGCTGAAACGGCCGAAGACTATAGGTGGAGCGCCAAAGCGGCATTTGCAGACATGGCGTGTTTGGAGGTGCGTTAGGTTCGACACGCCTCGGTCTCTTTCCGGAGAGCTACAACCTTTTGTATGAGATATTCAGCGACCCCGAAAAGGGTCGAATATGGATAGCCGCGGGTGTCAGCCCGTGGACCACGTATTCCTCCAAAAAGCCCAGCCCTGAAGGGGCCGAACATCGCCGTGGATGCTTCTCATCGTATCACAAGGAGCGCGGACGTACCCGTCCGCGGTGGTCTTATGGACGGGCTGGAAAGCCCGTCCTCCGTTGCCGGAGTGGAGACCACGCGCAGAGCCGCGTGGTCGGAAGATTGTCGCGGTCGGAAACCGCGACACAGCGAGGTCTAGAGGTATGTCCAAGGGCTCATAATTCCCTGCCCCTTTTTGACCTTTTCAGGGTCCCGCGACAGGAGCTGCGTCGCGCGTTCCGCGAAAGTGCGTGGGTCTGGATGACTACGGCCTTTCGCTTTTCCAGAGCGCATAAGAATTGAAATACTCAGGGCACTTCGGTATGTGCTGACAACTATTGCCGGAAGCGCTTACCCGGCGATTGAGAATTGTTTCGCGTTGTGGGGCTATTGGGGATGGTCACTTTTACCCCCTTCCATCCTCGCTGGATGATCCGAAGCAATGATGAATAGACGTGGTAGATTTCAAGCAGCAGACCAGGGTTTGGAAAAAGTAAATGCCTTCTTTTTGACCGTGTGAAGGCTAAGGGCCAAAAACAGCGTCCAATGCCAAAACATGGCATTGATCCCTTGCAGAGAACGTGAAAAAGGCGGTATGGTTAGGCCGCCATTCGGCATCTGACATTTGCCGAAAGGGGGACACCGAAACATGAGCCGTTGTGCTCACCCGTAGACCATAAAAACGGGTACGCTCACCCCGAAGGGGTTGAACAAGGAGGGCGGACGTATCCGTCCGCCGTGATCGTATGGACGGGTAAGAAACCCGTCCTCCGTTAATGCCAGTCAAGAGATGCCCGGGGCTTGAAATTTTCGACCAGATATTCTTGCCAGCCACCGGGATAAGGACGGTCCATACATGAAAACACGTGGGCATGATTCGAGGGAAATGTCCGAACCGCCGGGAGAGCGAAAATCGCCGTGAAACAGCGCGTTCTCATTATTGGAGCGAAAGAGTATGCGGATCGGGCCGCCGTGGCCGCGCGCGGGGCGGGGCTTGATGCGGCTATCGCTGACCCCGTGCCTGATGATGCGGACACTGTTGCCGATGCGGCCCGCACACAGCAGGCCGAAGGGATCTACAGTGCCGATGAGTCTCACGCGGAAATAGTGGCGGCCGCGGCGACGCGATTGAATTTGCCGGGGTTTTCGGAAGACGCCGCGCGATTGCTGTATAACAAAGAAGCCGTTCGTTCAGCCCTTGCCAAAGACACCGAATTGAATCCCGCCTACGGCGTTGCGGATTCCCCTGCCACAACGGAACAAATCATCCATCGCTTGGGAGTGCCGGTTGTGGTCAAGCCCGTCGAGGGGGCCCGCGGCAAAGGGACGTTTGTGGTGCGGGACGAGGCGGATGCGCCGCTGGCATTTGCGCGGGCTGTGAAAGCCGGCATATCAGGCCGGGTGCTGCTGGAAAGACATTTGCCGGGCCAGGAATACCGTGTGATCTGCCATCGTATCAAAGGGCAATGGAGCACGCTGATGGTGTACGGCAGTGTGCCCGCGGAGAAGGATTATCTATTCGACCGGGCGCTCGTTGCCCCGGTGCGGGTGGCCGGACCGCTTCGCGACCGACTGCGGAAGCACGTGCGGACGGTCATGGGTATGGTGGGGGGCGTCCACGGCGTGGTTGTGTTGGAATTCATGGTCTCTGGAGAAGGACTGCATCTCATCGAGATAGGCCAGATCAATGCATGCCCGATCCTGGCTACGCAGCTTTTCCCGGCTATCAGCGGCATTGATTTACTCGGGGTCGATGTTGCGTCCTCCCTGGGGACGCCCTTCCCGACGAGACCGTTATTCAAGGTCTGCGGTGCGGTATGGTGGCTGACGGCGCGGTCGGGGGTGGTTTCGGCCGTTCACGGGATAGATAAGGCTCGGGCGGTGCCGGGCGTTGTACAAGTCAACGTGAATGCAACAGAGGGCACGGTGCTGGGCCATCAAGTCGACGGTCCCTCGCGCGACGCGGCCGGGTATGTGGTGGCGACGGCGCGGAATCCGCAGAGAGCTCTTGAAAAAGCGCAGTATGCCTCCGAGTATGTGCGTTTCGAGACGCAGGCCGCGCTTGGGCAATAATTGTACATTCTTGGCTCCCCCCTTTACTTACCGATACAAAATGAAGAGAAAATCCGGTCGAGCACGTCTTCGGTGGCGGTTTCTCCCGTGATTTCACCGAGAGCGTTCAGCGCGTCGCGCAGGTCGATGCTCAAAAACTCGGGCGAGGCGTCGAAATTGGCCAACAGGTGCTCGAGGGCCTGCTGCGCGCGGCGCAGGCTGTCACGCTGGTGAACGCGGGTGATAAGGACTTCCGAGGCACTGAGTGAGGCGCCGTGGAGCAATTGTCGGGTAAGAGCCGCTTCGAGCTCGTGAAGGCCGGCGCCGGTCTGGGCGGAAAGGAGGCACGTCGAGGCGAAACGGTTCCGCCAATAGCTGAGATCGGGATTCGGAGCCAAGTCGGTCTTGTTCACGACAAGAAAAACCGGGACTTCGAGGGCGGAAAGATCTCTCGCCAGCGCCTCGTCTTCCGGCGTAGCGGGAGATGTCGCCTCGACCACGAAAAGGACCATATCCGCCGACGTGAGGGCGCCGCGGGCGATGTCGACGCCGATACGCTCGACTTCATCGTGCGAATGTCTGAGGCCGGCGGTGTCGCTCAGGCGTACGGGGATACCCTCGAGAGTAATGAACTCTTCGAGAAGATCGCGGGTAGTGCCGGGCTGAGCGGTCACGATAGCGCGCGCGTCGCGCAGCAGGGCGTTGAACAGGCTGGACTTGCCCACGTTGGGACGTCCCGCGATGGTAACGGAGGCGCCTTCACGATACAGGCGGCCGGCATCGGACGTCTGGAGAAGGGCCGCCATTTGGCCTGCGATTTCCGCCAAGGAAGTCTCGAGTTCGGGTGTCACGAGTTCGGGCAGGTCTTCCTCGGGGAAGTCTACCGAAGCTTCGATGCGCGCGAGGGCATCGAGGAGCGGCTCGCGCATTGCGGCAATGGCTTTGGACAGCGCGCCCGAAGCGGCTCCATGGGCCGCCCGCAGCCCGGCCCGGGTCTTGGCGCGAATGCGGTCGATAACGGCCTCCGCCTGTACGAGGTCAATGCGGCCGTTAAGAAACGCGCGCTTGGTAAACTCACCCGGTTCGGCGAGACGGGCGCCCTTTTCGAGGACCAACTCGAGGATCGCATGTAGGGGGCCTGCGCCGCCATGGGCGTTTATCTCGACAACATCCTCGCACGTATAACTGTGTGGAGCGCGCATGACATGAACGAGCACCTCATCGAGGGTTTCGTCCGCGGCGCGGATTTCGCCGTGAAAGATGCGCCGGGGGTCGCTCGTGATGTCGCACCCCGAGGAGGAATAAAAAACAGCGGCCGCGATGCGGAGTGCATCGGGGCCGCTGAGCCGCACAATACCAATGGCGCCTTCTCCGGGCGGCGTGGATATTGCCGCAATGGTATCCTCAGGAGTTGTTTGAATCACCGGAGGCGTCTTCTTTTGCATCCCCGGAGTCCGCCTTTTCCTTCTCGGTTGAAACGGAGGCCAGAGACTTTGTGCCCCGCCGTTTGCGCACGGCGCCGCGCCGGCCTACCGCGCGGCGAGTTCTGAAACGCTTAGGGTCTTCCGGGCCGTTACCGTCATCTTCATCGGTGTCCGCATCCTCGGCGTCCTGTTCGGCGGGCTCTGTCTCGGGGGGAGTTTCGCCGCTCGCATCCTCGGAAGTTTCCGGGGCTTCCATCCGGGGTTCGTTGTTTTCCTCACGCTCGTCGGCACCGCTATCCCCGTTCTCGTCGTACGAACCGTTGTCGGCGGGAGCGCCGTTGTCGTCGTATTCATCGCCCTGGTCCCTGTCGTCTTCCGCTTCGTCGGTATCCTCATCCGTGACGGGGGCAATAATGACGCTACGGTAGTTAGATTCGCCCACGCTGAACGTGCGCACGTCGGGATCGTCGTGAAGCGCCAAGTGCACAATACGGCGCTCTTGCGGACTGAGCGGTTTCACGCGGACGCGGCGGCAGGACGGGCAGCGTCCCAGCCATTTAACGGAGGCGTATCCGCATTCGACGCATTCAAAGTCCGTCATTCTATGTCTATCAAGACTCCCGTCCTCAAAGTGCCTTCG
>JAWODE010000533.1:0-8015 GCA_046483455.1 Candidatus Hydrogenedentota bacterium
ATTATCGCGTTGAATAAACGGGTCGATCCTCGCTTGACGGTGGTATGGGCCGATTGGCCCGCGCCTCCGCCCGAGATATGCGCGCGGCTCCGAAAAGACCGCGACAATATAGGCTTCTACATCAAAAGCGGGGCGATTGTCGGCTTCGATGCAAAGGATGTGTTGAATCCGTGGGAGTTTCTGCCCGTGGCGAAACGGATAAACGTCCTCGACCCCGTGTGCATCTTTTACCGAAGCTGGCTGCCGGAGGATTATTGGGCCGTTAATATGGCTATTGCGGCGCGGATCATGAAAAACCCTCGGATGGCGGAAGACAGAGTAGGCGAAATGGTGGACGAATACGAAAAGGCGTATGGCTTCAATCGCGAACCGCTCGATCCCGAGCTCAAGAAACGCTGGGAGCAACGCAAAAGTACACCATAGCCTGGGAAGACAGCGAGAACCACCCAAGCTATACGAGTTGCGGAACAAAGCGGGACAAAGAAGCACACGGATAACAACGAACGTCTCTCTTGTTCAACAAGACGATGCAGCGGATCGCGAGCAGGGTAGAAGCCTTGCGTCAACTTTGGTGATACTCCAAGCGTCTGAATTAGAAGGAAATAGCATCAACAGCCAAGAGGTTGCCGCCCGTGCAGAGTTTCTCCATAGGCCTTCTATGCGCAGTGGTTTCCGCTACGCGCATCTGGACGGCATCAAGTCTGGAAAACATCTATCCGGACAGTACACCGCCGCCCGGTGCGGAGCCTCGCGCCCGAATTTATGCCGCGAAAGGAGAATACGAGTCGTTTCAGATTTGCGTTCGTTCCTCGCACCGCACCATCGAGAATCTGGATGTGGCGCCTGAAGCATTGACGGATGCAATCGATGCGCCTGAAATTCGCCGCGTGGGCTATCTGACCGTGTCAACGCCGTCTCCGCGAGTGTACGGTGAGGAAACGCTTCGGCCGGACCCGCTTTCAGCGTTTGAACCATTCATCTTGGAAGAAGAGACAACCGGGGTCCTATGGGTGACCTATCGTGTGCCTCGAGAGTGCCCGGCAGGACTTTATGAAGGACGCCTCGGCCTATATCTCGGGGAGCGGGTAAAGCGCTACGTCGAAGTGCAACTGGAAGTGTTTGACTTTGTACTCCCGAAAACGCCAAACCTGACGGCGGCAATGGAACTCGACCCGGACCGCATCCGCTCCTTTTGCGGAGTAACAGGCAACGCCCTGGACGCGTGGAAACCATTCTACGACGCCCTGGCGCCTTGGCGAATCGCTTATAAAAGTGCTCTTCCCTATCCGGATTCACCCCAAGACGTCGATCATTATCTCCAGCATCTTCTGTACACTGCAGGCATCGGGCCGATGTCCGCGGTGTGCTTGGGAAAGGGGAAAGAACTCGCGAATCGATTGGCTGGCGAGACATCTTCAGGCACCCTCGAGACTCTCACCGCCGCACTGGGCCACCAAGGCTGGTCCGGGCGCGCGTACGCCGAGCCCATGCCGCCGTTGCCTCGCTCACATTGGAGTGAATTGCAGGACCGATACAACCGTTTCAAAAAACTGGTGCCTCCCGTCCGGCGCCTGTTGCAGGGTCCGCCCCATCCTGCCATCCAGGAAATGGCGGAGATTTGGGTGATTCCCCTTCGATTTTTCGATCCTATTGCCATACAACGGCTTAGAAACGGCCTGGCACTTTCGGCACAACCTGCCTACCCCCTTAAGAATGCGGACGCTTCTTCGACAGCGCACATAGCGAGACGCGATATGCCTTACGCCGCGACCCCAACGGACGCATACGATGGAACGCTTTATACAGCATGGACTTCCGCGGATATCCCTGCGGAAAAGTCTCCCGAGTGGCTGGAACTTGAATTGAAGGAGCCCATATCTACCCGCACAATTCGCCTGGGCTGGCGGGCGGGGCATGAAGCCGTCGATCCGCGGGTCAAAGTATGCCCGGATGGAGTGCACTGGCTCTCCGCCCACATCAATTGGAAGCACAATCCTTCAGACCGGCGTTTTGGCCAAAGCTGGTCGGAGGGAGAATTTGAACGTGAAAAACACTTCATGGGCATACGCTTCTTGTTTTCACGGACCTTCAATGGCGTACCCGTCAGCGTAACGGAAGTCGAATTGGGACAACCGCCCGATCCGGCCACCATCGAGTACCTCTCGGGAGGGGCGCAAGTATGGCTGGACCAACGCACGACACCGTTTCCGTCCTTTCACGCCGATGCCCACCCCGTGGAAGCGCGGTTGGCCCCCTGGGTATGCTGGGGGTACGAGTTGGACGGCATTTTCGGACACCCCCTGAACCACTGGCCTGCGTCGTGGAAGCAATTCCAGACTGGAAGGCCGGAAACATGGCCGGCGGCAGGCACGGGCGAGCAATTTTTGGTCTATCCTGGCCCCAACACCCTCGAACCGTCGATTCGACTGCACCGGTTGCGCGATGGTCTCGAAGATTTTGAATACATCCGAAAAGCGAGGGAAACAGGGATCGAGGACCGTCTTTTAGGGCCCGGCAAGATGCAAATTTGCCAATGGAAACATTTTGAAACCACCATAAAACCGGATAGGCTCGACAAGGTTCGTGAAGAATTGCAGAATTTGCGCGTCGCTATCGGCCGCGCCGTGCCAAAAGCGGGGAGGGAGAATTGACATGATAAAATCAAATTTCACCATGTGTGTTGTTGTATTGGCAACCCTTCTTTTCTGTGCGGTTCCGGCTTCCGCGGCTACCATCAAGGTGTTCACCTACAACATCCATCATGCGGAAGGAAAAGACGGCAAAATCGACCTCGAACGCATTGCCCATGTCATTCGCGCGGAAAGTCCGGACGTTGTATGCCTCCAGGAAGTCGATCGAAATATGGACCGGACAAACGGTCTCGACATGCCCACTCTTTTGGCGGCGAAATTGAGCATGAACATGGCATTCGGCCCCAATCTCGACATCCAAGGGGGCCATTACGGCAACGCGACGCTTACCCCGCACGAAATCGTCAAAGAAGAGAACTATCGGCTGCCTATCCCAAAAAACGGCGAACCCCGGGGCTGCCTTCGCACTACCATCGCTATCGGGGAACAGACCGTTGAGGTATTCAACACCCATCTCTCGATTATTGCCGAAGAACGCAAGGCTCAGGCAAGCAGAATATTC
The DNA here is from genome assembly GCA_046483455.1 of Candidatus Hydrogenedentota bacterium. GTDB lineage: Bacteria > Hydrogenedentota > Hydrogenedentia > Hydrogenedentales > SLHB01 > UBA2224. Next base: position 3,154 of record JAWODE010000533.1, read on the forward strand.
GAATTGCTGCCCAAGGAGTCCGTAATAGTCGCGGGCGATCTAAACGAAAAAAACACGGCGGACGGGGTGCAGCTCCTCCTGAGGCGTCTTCAAGATACGGCTTCAGAAATGCGTGAGGAAACGCAGACGACCTTTGGAGAGGGGGAGAAGGCCCGTCGCATCGATTATGTGCTTGCCTCAATGGATCTGCGGGTCGTGAGTACGCACGTCGTCAATACGGAAACGAGCCGGCTTGCGTCTGATCACCTGCCTTATGCGACTGTCATCGACTTGGGTGAGGTCGAAGATTATTGGCGCTCGGAAAGCCTACCAAGCACGGAAGACGAAAAGGGTAAGCCCCCTTACGCGCCATAATCTCCGCGCCTCTTAGTCCGGAAAAGCTTTAGGGCCGAGGTGTTTGACGAGCATATCCTGCAGATCCGCAACCATGTGCCGTTTAGTGAGATAATCTGAAGCTCCGACCTGCTCCATCTTCTGAGGATTTTCTTCCGTAGACGTAAGAAAGACGATGGGGAGTTTTGCCGGGATGTCGGGAGCATTACGCATCCGCTCACAAGTTTCGTACCCGTCAAAAACGGGCATCATCACATCCAGGAAGACCAGGTCGGGTCGAATCTCCTCGGCTAATTCAAGAGCCTCCTGGCCATTGGCAGCATAAAACACCTCGTGCCCCTCGGCCATAAGCGCTACAGACAATACTTCATATGAAGCGGAATCGTCATCGGCGACCAGAATCCGAGCCATGGAATTCTTCCTCCTTCCCCTTTGCGGCCTCATTATAGCATCTGTCGGCTCATAGAACATCCCCCGAAAAGCCCTGACGATTCCTTATCTTGACTTAAAGTCCCCCCCTACCTAGAATGGCATTTGATACATACGACCATCCGAAAAATGGGAGTTGCCGTGGGCTTACGCCGAAAGGGCCACCAACCATGCGATATGTGCTGCTGTTCGCTTCTGTGCTGATGCTTGCCGCTGGTAATGCAATGGGACAGGAAGAAGAGACTGTCCAGGAAGAGAGATTGCAGGTAAACCAAAGCGATGAACCCAGCCTTACGGAAGATAACGACTTCAGAGTGTACACCGGGCCAGAGGAAACGCATGAAGGCGATACGGTAATTCTGGAAGATGGCCGCCAGCTCGATAATGTGCAGGTGCTTCGGCGGACAGCCACCGATTATGAAATCCAAGTAGTGGAAGGCATGGCGTCGATGTTTCTTCCTCGTGCCGTCGTCTCTGAGATCAAATGGGATGATTACGATCCCCTGGGCCTCGACATAGACAACGAAGAGCTAAGCGAAACCGTGACAACACCGCCCCCCCCGAACGACGAGGCAGCCTCTCCGGAGGTGATGACGCGGGATCAGAACGGCAATGTGGAAATTCTCCCCGGTAAGAAAGTGCCGGGGCAACTCGCGGTTAAACTGCAGAAAAACATTGCTCCACTGGTTCCCCAATTATCGGGCAAAGGCATCTTGGACGCGCTCAAAATGATCGGTCAGGCCGTCCGAATCCGGATTGTGGCGGACGAGCCCGTCCGCAAAATGGCCAACGAGAACGATGGATTGAAAGTCGACGTAAATGTGACAGAGGATGCGACCGTTAACGTAGCCCAGTTTTTCCATAATTACCTCTTCAAACAACCACCGATGAAGAATCTGGACATCGTATACATGCCGGACCGCATGATTGTCACTACCAAGGAAGCCGCGGAGAAGATCCGTGCCGACCTCAGCGCCACCGCGGAAGAGGAAAACGAAGAAAGCCCAAGTGAAGAAGAAACGGATGAGGGTTCGTAGAGACGTTTCCTCAAGACGGTGGGGGCAGCGACACGCTCATTTCGGATAAATGTAAAAGAATCACCCCGGCGGCTGGTAAGAGGCCGCCGGGGTGTGGTTCTTATCGAGAAAGACTATTTGCTCATCCGCCCTCTAAAGAATCTCCCCATCTTAGGAGGTTTCGTCGTCTTCCTCGTCGTCAGCATCCTCATCCGACTCTTCATCATCGGTCTCTTCAACGTCGCTGTCGTCAGATTCGTCTACCGCTTCTTCGTCCTCACCGTCAATGGCAAGCTCTTCTTTGTCTTCTTCGTCATCGAACTCGTCATCGACCTCGAGCTCTTCCATGTCAGGAACCAGAGCTTCGTCCTCGTCGAGATCCATAACCGGCTGTTTGGGCTGTGCGATTTTCCGGGGGGTCCGTTTCAAAGTCGGACGGCGCGAAAGGCCTTCCTCGGATGACCCGACTCGTACAAGTTCGACATCCTCGGGATGGTCTTTGGTGCACCATTGGTCTTTTGGGCATTTGAACCCGACCTTTTCGGCGCCCCATTCGGTAAAGCGGCGACCACACTTCGGACATTCGTATTTAATTGGCATTTTCCACGAACCTCATTACCTTAAACCATTACGGGATATGCTGTCTTTAGCGGGGAGAAATTATAGCAAAAGTTCTGCCCTTTGCAAAATCTTGGCGCTCACATCTTCGCAGGGTTCTCGAGTTCCTAAAAATTCATACCTTACAAAGGAGCGTTTTAGCGAAATAATCACCGGTGCCTGGGTTCCCTGAATAATCCCACACATGCCCCTGAAAGAATCAGCGTAACCACCACAGCCACAAGAGACAGCAACAACGTGGGATTTCCGGGCACCATCCATAGCTGATGTGTGGCCGACTTGAGGTAATCGAGATAGCCGAGAAAACCAGGGGTATCCCAGAACAAAACTTCCGAAACATTCCAATACGCCCCCGCCAAGAGAACCGTTACGAATGCTAGGGTAGTTATTCCCGCAACGCGAATCATGCGATTGTGGAATGCCCGGCGTTCTTTTTGCAGCATGGCCGTAATATGAAGACGGCGCTTCAGGCGGGCATGAAAACCAGATGGAAGCGGCGCCGGCGTCTCTGTGCGCAGTGCCGCGTCAATTCGCGACTCAAATGACGCCTGATTGTCTTTCATTTCAGAGCCCATCAGGTCCTTTCACTTCGTGTTGCACGATATCCCGCAGACGTTTACGGGCCCGGTGCATCCATGTCTTGATCGTGCCTTGAGGAACTTCCATAATTTCCGCAACCTCATCATACGAGCAACCTTGCAGGTAATAGAGGGTGATTGCCTCGGCATAACGCTTCGGCAATTGAGCGACACATCGCCGGATCAATTCGGCTTCGTCTGCTTGGGCAGCGGTCGTATCCGGCGTCCTGGAAGGCTCGGCCTCCGTCCCCGCCGACAGGGCTCTCCGCCGTTTTCTTTTCTGCAGTTCGCTCAGGCAAACATTGCAGACAATACGGTAAAGCCATGTGGAGAACCGGGCATCGCCACGAAATTTGCGAAGCTTCTGATAGGCCTTTAGAAAGGCCTCTTGGGCCATATCTTCGGCCAAGGAAGGGTTTCGCATAAAACGAAGGGCCAAATTGTAGACCGTTTGTTCGTGGCGCCGTGCGAGTTCGGAAAATGCCTCGATATCGCCCGCTTTGGTGCGTTCGATGAGTGCATTGTCGGACTGTTCTTTCGCGGGACTAGACTTCATGCCCGGCCAATATCCTGCTATGGCTGTGGTTACCGTCATCACCGTCGCCTCGCCAGCCAGATATTGCCGTTAAGCGTTTGCATATGGAGCTCGGTACGTCCCGAACCAATGCCTCCGCGAAGGTGGTGCCGGCGTTTCACTCCCGATGACGTATCAATAGGAAAATCCGAACGAATTCCGCCATGCATGGTTCGGGCATCTACAAAAGCGGAACACCGCTCATCCAACACCAATGTAATACCCCCGTTCATGCTGTTCAATTCCGCCCGGTCCACCTCGGTATCAAGTACGTGGGCTACGATAGCGCCATTGGTGGTATCTGCGTCAATGGCGCCACCCCGCATATGCGCGTAGATATTGCCGTTGACCGTCTCGAGCAACGCGCCCTCAGGCGCATCCATGATGTTGATGCGCCCATTGGTCGTTCGGGCCGTTACCATGCCGGCTGGCTTCCGCACAAAAATATCGGCGTTGTGCCCTTGGATTTCTACAGCGCCGCAGCCGCCGGCTACATAGACATTGCCATTGGCGCTGTTGACGCGGACGTCCGTGCCGGATGGCACAAAGACCTCGCACTCCACGCGCATCTCGAGCAAATCGGGCCTTTCGCCCGGCTCAGTGACGACTTTGATACGGTCTTTTTCGGCGGTTACTTCAAATAAGGAGTCCGCGTAATCATGGGCCACCGCGCTTTCCCCTTTTTTAATCAAATAGATACGCACCGTCGCATCTACTACAATTTCTTCGGCTTCGTGTGCCGATACCCGCACTGCGCCGTCACGATTGACCAGAACAAAACGCTGTGAGCCGGGCCAGGAAAAACTGCGGGTCTCCTCGACAGCGGGTTGCCCCACAACTCGGGGAAGGCTGGGCGCCACGCTGTGAATCGCGAAAAGCAGGACCAGCACCGCGAGGATGCCCGCCAGGAGAATACTTTTGAGGTATGTCTTCATTGTGTTTTATTAGACATTTTGCCCGGCTTTACGGTTTCACGACAGCCATTGGGTTTTTTGCTCGAACAATTCCTAAGGCCTTTATATATAATGACTAAGGGCATAAATGTCCAGCAACCCGGCACAAGACGTGAAACCCGGACGGCCCCGAATTCGTCGAAAGGAAAAAGAAAGGACAGTCGATGGCCAGTATCCTGACAGTCGTGGTTCCGCTCATCCTCGTGCTCGTGCTTGTTGCCCTCGCATTGCGGTATTTGCTGCGCTCGTGGCTGGATTACCGAGTCCGGATAGCCGTCTTGGAGGCCATGGACCGTGCCCCCGAGCAGATCAGCGAATCCGCGAAGAACGGGGAGGTTGTGCTTGCCGGTCGAGGCGTCCC
>JAWODE010000735.1:0-5505 GCA_046483455.1 Candidatus Hydrogenedentota bacterium
GTGCAGAAAAAACATATGCTTTGTTCACAACTCAAGTCTGCGCATTTCTCACTACCGCAGACACGCCTGCGGTAGTGAGAAATGCGGGCTATATGTTCCCCCGAGCAGTATTTCCCTTAACCGCAGTATAGCAAACCACTGCAAACCCTTCACTAACCAACGCGCAAAGAGTTCAAATCTTCGTAGGATAAATGAGCAATCAGCATGCCGAGCATTTTGTGACTTACCGGACTCAACTTGTTTTGATGTTCCCGGATGGCTTCCTCTGCGTTCTTTATGCCGCCGGGTAGGGACTCTTTTGCTCACACGGACCCGCGGAGCCACAGCCGGCTCAATCCCATAAGCACTTACGGGCTCGTCCGTTTTTACTAATATACAAGCAAATTATTGATAGAAAACCTTCTTTATGCCATGATGTTTTGAAAATTCAGGCTGAAGTTTGGCACGGGGCGTGCGTTCGTTATCTTCAGAGAATGCTGTTGTGACGACACGGGGGTACAGGTCATGGACTTCGAAAAGAAGCTCGATAAAAAGTTTGAGCACATGGACCAGGAACTCGAGCGCAAAACGGGGGAGGCCGAGGAGCGCACCCAGCGCAAGTACGACGCGATCGAGCGGCGCATGAGCGAGAATTCTCCTGAAGCGTCCACGTCCGAGGAAACAGCACCCCAGCGGAAGAAGGTTTCTTCTGCACCATCGGAAACCTTCCCAACCGGAGAAGGCTTGGCTAAAGGCAACACCAACCAGGGCGCAGGCGTGACGCATGAGGCCACCCTGCCGCCGGGCGCCAAGCCGTTGGTTCACCAACAAGAGTTCCGCAGCCTGTATGTCCCCAGTGAGGCCGAGATCCAGCAGGCCTGGGCGTTTGTAAGCCGCTCTCCGCATGTGACGGAGAATCACTTGTACCGTCTCCGTGTGCAAGCGGCCAATTTTCTCCTGGACATGGAAGAGACGGCTGTCAACGCCTATGCAACGGACTACCCGGTGAAAAGGCCGGATGGGACCGTTCTGGAGGGGCCAACGGTCGTTTTTTGTGGAGGATTGGCCAATGCGTTGTGTCTGAGTGCAACGGCGTTGGCGTTGCAACGCTGTATCCGAGAGGTGGAGCGGCAGCAAGTTGCGGGGAAAGCCCGGGATTCGCAATCGCCGATCAAAACGTTGTTCGAAGCGATGGGCCATATGATTGTGCGCGATAATGGGGAATTGTCTCGTGAGTCAGCGAGCTTGCTCTATGAGAAGGTAGTCGTTCCCACATTGCGCGAGGTGGCCGATATGGGCCAAGAAGACTACGCCCATTATGCACCGTCTTTTCGCTTCTCCCTGTATATGTTTGCGATCGCTCACGAAATGGGTCATATCGCTTACGGGCATACCTTAGGTGAATGCTCGAATTATTCCGTGTCCCGCGCGCAGGAATTTGATGCGGACAGTTTTGCCTCCCAAGTGCTTTCGAGCTGTGCATATTCGGAATACCATTTCCTTGCCCAGGTTCTCGTGACTATCGTGTTCGCCTGGATGCAGCACGCCGGGGGCATTGAACAGGGATCGACGCATCCCCTGGGCGTGGAGCGGTTCCGCCAAATGTTCCGCGATGCGGACAATCGCGCGGAACAGGAGGTAGCCGATACGTTCGGTATGGTGCGGACTGATCTCGAGGATCTCCTGCCGTCCAGCTAACAAGGGAATTATCGCGTCGGCGCCATCACGCACTTGTTCCTGCCATGCGGAATACGGGCGTGTCACATCGCGTATTTCTGATGAATCCGGCGGTGTTCGAGCACGTTGAGCACGAACAGGTTCCAGGTGATCGCCATCATGAAGCCCAGAAACAAAACCAAAGTCTCCCACACGCTCGGTACGCCAAACCCGAACATGGCCCATCCCACAAGCGCGGCGACGCCGGCCAGGAACAGCAGGCACAGGGCATTGACCAGATTGGATTCGTATTCGAGCAACGATCGCCAGAACGAGGCGGTGGCCATCGGCAGGAGCATTACAAACAGCAACCACCCCAGAAACTTGAGTCCCGTTTGAACAAAACCGCCGCCCTCCTCGTTGGCCGTATAGTCGGCGAAAAGCGATGCGGCCGTGCTCGCCGAAAACACATCATCAAACACACAGGCTGCCGAGGCCGCCTCGGCCACGCGAATGCGCACACGCGCCTCCGCATTCTCGTTTTCCCGGCGAAATTCCTCGACTGCGCCGAATATGACGAAGTCCGCGTCGGCCTCCTGAGCCAAAACCAGTGCTTCATTCAGACCCGTTATGGGTTGGGTTTTGTACGCATCGGCGCGCGGCACGCTGAGGATTCCCAACCGAGCGGCCTTGGCGAACAGTTGGTTTCGGATATCGGAAAACACGGTGTCTCGCACGATGCGGCAGTTGGCATGGGCATGCAGGGCCGTTTCCAGACGGTTGCGCAGTTCGTCGTTGTGGTCGGCTGTCAGGCGCGCAACTTTTACATATTTCGCGGACCACGCGTCTCCGAGGCTGCGTACCACGGCTTCCGCGGCCTTATCGGTCACCTTGTCCGCCGCTTTGGCGCGCAGGGGGTCGAGCTCCGGCGGGCCCACGCGAATCAGCAAGTATCCCTGGAGCAGCAGGGCCGCGATCATGATGACGGCTCCAACTTTGGTCGTACATAAATGGACGAGTTTTGTCAGTAGGTACAGCATCGTCACCTTCCTCCAACTCTTAGGGCGTCGCTGACAGCGCCGGGGACACTTAGCGCGGTCTTGTGGCCTGTCGAAAGACCATCCACGCCAGTACCAGCGCCAACACAACGCCCGTGGCGATAAGGGCGAGGCGGTAGCGCACAAAGAAGCCCATTGCCTGGTCTTCAAAGTTTTTCGGAACGGCGCTTACGGCGGTCCCCGTCACCTGTTCGCTCCATATCAATGAGCCCGGGTTTTCCTCGCGCACGCTCGCCATATTCAGTAGAAGACGCGCCGTGGCGCGTTCGCCTTGGCGCCCGGGTTCGTCAAGCGCTTCGACATCCGCCTTTTCGACCGTTCCGAACACCACCGCGTCCACGCCCTGCACCCGCAGTTCGTGCGCGGTTTCTTTCAAAATAATGTCTTCCCGCTTCACCTGCCGCGCGAATTCGTCCAGGAGCGGGGCCCAATCGGCGTCGTCGGTCAAGACCACGTCGAATTCCGATTTCGTCAGCACCGATTGCACCAGAGCCGTCACATCCTGCCCGGCGCCTTGGATGCGGGCCACACCAATGCGCTCAATATTTTCCAGGCCATCGGCCTGTTCCAGGGATTGGCGTGCGATTGCTAACGCATTCACCATAGCCCCGTTCAGTGCATCATTTGCTTGAGCCGCGGCGTTTCCCACCGCAACAATCGCCGTTAGCAGTGCCATTATGAATTGCATCCCTCGTCTCCTTTGTTTTTGATTGCCGGACTGCGACAACCCCGTCACAATTTCGTACCCCTATCAGGGCCTACTGTATCCAAAGTGCAGGTAGCGTGCCAGTCATATATCGAGGGCATCGCCGCTCTGCAACGCACTCAGCATTCCGAAAATCACCTGAAGTGTGCGTAGTTCCAATTGCTGATATAGATTATTGCCTTCGCACGAGTCCTGGTATGCCCACCCTGCCCGCTGGATCGCAGCGAGGCGCTCGTCGTGAAATACGTAAGATACTCCCATGCCCGGTGAGGACATGCAGGTATACGTGGTGCAAAGGCAGTGAGAAGCGGGCGTGGAAGCCTCGAAGACCGGTACTGCGTCCGCCCGGCGCACATCGAGCGCTTCTCCTTCCGGACGTTGCGCCTCATACAAGAACCCCAGCTTCGGCATCAGTCGTCTGAGAATCTCCGCCGCGCGCGTGCCCTCCGTTCCTTCCGCTAACTCGACCAGAAACGTACGGCCTGAGTCATTGTTGCGTACCATCCACCGGGATCGTTCCACTCGCGTGAGTCGGAACGCTCGCGGTCCAAGGTCTCTGTATTTATCACAATTCATACCCACCACTGGCCTCCTTTGCCTGCGAAAGCGCAAAGGCTGTGCCGGCGGAAATGTGAAGTGCATGTCACAGAAATGCATGGCAGGGAATGAATGCGGGCTTCTCGTTTGCATCGCCTAGACTCAAGTGATTACTATCTCTATAGCAAACGCTGGGGAATATGATTTGCGCACATGCGCCACAACTACCGGCACAGGAATTGCAATTGTCGCTTGCCGGTGAAGGATAAGCCGAAGTTGTGACGAACGTATCTCGGGGGTGTCTATGGCTAACCGTCAAGCAATCCTTTCGAGATACTAGAAGAGGCTTTCTGCGAAGAGGAGAGGAGAGAAGATCGTGAATTGCAGAAATTGTGGCGCTTCGTTACCGCCGGACGCGGTGGTTTGCCGTAAGTGCGGCTCAACGGTAGAACGGCCTCAGCCGCAGCCGCAACAGACGGGGCAACAGCCCATCAATGTGATCTTGCAGCCTACCCCTCAGCAGCACGCCGCCGCAATGTCAACGGCGCAAAGGCATGCCGACCGCGCCGAACGGCGTGAACCGGCTCTGTTGTGGAAAGGCCGCTCGCGTTTCGTTTATTACATCCCAGGACTACTGTGGGCGACGGGCTGGTTTTTGCTTTGGCGTCATGCTTACGTCGAATTTGGGGCCCTTCTCGCAAAGGCCGGGGAATGGGACGTGCTCGAGCCTTTCTTGACGAAAATTCCTCGCGACTATCAGATGTATGGACGTTACGTCGTCGGGGTGTTCGCATTGTTGGCCGCCTGGGGCGTGGTAAAGAGAGTCTTGGGTTTCATCACAAACCATTACGAGATTTATGAAAACTCGGTAAAATTGCGGGAGGGATTGCTCTCTTCGGAATGGAAGCATTTGCAGCTTTCAAGGATGAAATCGCTGACTGTGCACCAATCCTTATGGGGACGCATCTGGAATTACGCCGTCATCGATTTTACATCCAGTAGTTTTCAGTTTTTCCGCCTCAAGGGCATTCCGGACGGCGTGCGGCTGGCTGACCGGCTTCGTGCCGCACTGCCGCGCCGTTAGAGTAAAGCCCAATATGCCCCCTTCATTTAGACGAAAGCGCCTGCTTTACGCAATGAGGCAGGGGAATCGCACTTAATTCGCCCCGCAAGAATGGTTATTGTGGTACCGGTGACTTGTACTGTACCTTGGCCATTTCACCGGCATTCTCAACTTCAGTGTGGGGCCATGCGCGCCTGTCCACGCCTTTAAAAAAAACACCGAAAACGGCCTTCAACTCGCCATGGTCCGTCGGCAAACGCCGCGAGAGTGACACATCACCCGACCGTGCGGCAATGTATCCTATTTACACGGTGCATCTCGTAACACATTACTGTGTCTTCAAAGTGTATGGGACGAAACTGTTCCGCCGTTAAGGCTCTTTCTGGAGTTTTCCGAACGAAGGCACAAATCTTGCGGCATTGAATACACGAGCACTTCGGAACAAAGCCGGGGCCCAGCGATGGGCGCGAAGCGCTCTGTATTTGATGCTCAAAGAGAAACTGGCC
>JAWODE010000077.1:0-5775 GCA_046483455.1 Candidatus Hydrogenedentota bacterium
ACGCCATCAACGGCATCCTCCACAGCGGCGAGGTGGTCGATGATCCAAGGTCGAACGACACGACGGGGTATTGAGAGCGGTTCCTCATCTTCTGCCCCTATTCAGCCGTGCCCGGGACGTAATGCCTGCACCTCAAAAGATTGGCCTTGTCCTCTCAGAACATTATAGGGAATAAGAAAGCATTTTCACAAATACGACAATGAAGAGGCGTGCGTCTTCACATAAAATGATTGGTATTGGGTTTGCTAAGACTTTTGATTATAGTACATTAACTTAATTCTAATGCATTCTCTTTTTCCTTGACCTTTGGCGAAAGCTGCGGTATAATGTGAATAGATATTCACAAAGGAGCGTGCTAATGGCCAAGCGGAAGCTGAAAACGGAGGTCCGGCAGGAACAAATACTCGAGGCCGCGCTTGAGATTGTCTCCAGGAAGGGTATGAAGGGACTCAATCTTGGCGCGGTGGCCCGTCGCGTGGGCATCGTGCCTTCGGCGCTATATCGCCATTTTGAGAATAAGGAGCAGATGATTGATGCCTTGCTGGACCTTACCGAGGAACGGCTTCTTTCCAATGTTGCCGCGGTACGAGAAGAAACAAGTCGTCCGTTAGCAGCCCTCGAGATGCTGCTCATGCGGCATATCCGCCTGATCCGTGAAAACGCGGGGATACCCCTGCTTGTGTTTTCGGAAGAGGTCTACGGCACCAACTCGGAACGCCGAGATCGGGTGTTTCGTTTTCTACAGCGCTATCTGGACAGTGTGGCGAAATTCTTTGCGGAGGCTCAGGACGCGGGGATGGTGCGAACGGATATCAGCCCGGACGAGCTTTCGGTGATGTTTCTGGGACTGGTCCAACCGCCGGCTATTCTGTGGCATGTGAGCGACGGCGGGTTTGATGTGACACGGCAGGCGGGCAAGGCCTGGCTCGTTTTCAGCGAGGCAATCGCGCATGGCCGCGTCAAGGAACGAACCAAGCCCGAACTTCCAGGCCGGTTTTCTTAATGGTCCGCGGATGGGCGCATGAAAGGTAAAGCCAATGGATGTTGCGAAAAAACAGAAACGCCTGCTTTGGGCGGTTCTCGGACTGGCGGCTGTGGGCGCCGGCGTGTATCTCCTCAGCGGCTATTTTGCTGGTGATGGCGAGCCCTCCGCGATTCGCATCTCGGGGAATATCGAGGTCACTGATGTCGAGTCCAGTTTCAAGATCGCCGGCTGGGTGCGGTCGCGTCTTGTCTCTGAAGGCGAAACGATTGAGGCCGGCGATGTGATCGCCCACCTGGATGCCGAGGAATTCGAGCAGGAAATGGCCATGCGGGAGGCCGAATTAAATGCGGTTAGCGCCAAGCTGGCCGAACTGGAAGCGGGCTCCCGTGCCGAGGAAGTGGAGCGCGCCCGCGCGGCGCTCGAGCAGGCTCAGGCACGCCTTGCCGAGCTTCTGGCCGGTTCGCGCACACAGGAAATTGCGGCGGCGCGCGCGACGGTGGAAAGAGCCGCGGCCGAACACGAACTGGCGCAGAAAGAGTATCTCCGGCAACAGGAACTCTACGGCAAGGAGGCGACGTCTGCCCAAAAACGCGATACTGCATTGGCTGCGTATGAGGCCACCAAAGCCGCCCTCTTGGAAGTGCGGCAGCAACTTAATCTAATCGAGGCAGGCCCCCGGCAGGAGGTCATTGCTCAGGCCAGGGCGGCCGTGAATGAGGCGGAAGCGTGGCACGCTCAGGTGCTGGAGGGTCCGAGAAAAGAAACCCTTGCGCAGATGCGCGCCGAAAAGCAGCGGGCTGAAGAAGCACTCCGGCTTGCGAAAACGCGGCTTTCTTACACCACGATTGCCGCGCCGCTCTCGGGCATCGTCCTCTCCGATCACGTTGAGTCCGGTGAATACCTTACGCCGGGAGCGCCTGTTATTACAATTGGCGACCTCGAAAATGTCTGGTTGCGCGGTTACATCAACGAAACGGATTTGGGCCGCGTGAAGCTGGGGCAGACGGTCACGGTCACAACAGACACATACCCGGATAAGGTTTATGAGGGCACCGTCACCTTCATTTCTTCGGAGGCCGAGTTCACCCCCAAAAACGTGCAGACGGAGCAAGAGCGGGTGAAACTTGTCTACCGGGTGAAGATCGACATCCCGAATCCAGATTTCGAACTCAAGCCCGGTATGCCTGCCGACGCTGAGATTCTCCTTTCAGCAAAGGGGGAATAATGGCCGCCATTGATACCCGCAATCTCTCTCGTGCATTCGGCTCCCTTAAGGCCGTCGACGGCCTCAATCTCGAAGTATCCGAAGGGGAAATCTTCGGACTTGTTGGGCCGGATGGCGCCGGCAAAACCACGACAATGCGGCTGTTGACCGCCATTTTGGACCCGACGGCCGGCGAAGCCTGGGTCGCCGGCCACCATACCGTACGCGAGGCCGAAGCGATCAAAGAAGACATCGGCTATATGAGCCAGCGGTTTGGGCTGTATTCTGACTTGACGGTTCTCGAGAACATCCACTTTTATGCGGACATCTACAGTGTTCCAAGGCGGGGGCGCGATGCAAAGGTCAAAGAACTGCTCGGTTTCAGCAACCTCACGCCCTTTAAAAAACGCCAGGCGGGGCGCCTCTCGGGAGGCATGAAACAAAAGCTTGGTCTCGCATGCGCCCTGGTCCACACCCCGAAGGTGCTTTTTCTTGACGAACCAACCAATGGCGTGGACCCCGTCTCGCGCCGGGATTTTTGGCGGATTCTCTATCAGTTACTGCGCCAGAAGGTCACTATCTTTGTCTCGACGGCCTACCTTGACGAAGCCGAACGCTGTAATCGAATTGGTCTCATTCACAAAGGCCAGTTGCTCGCCGTGGGCGCGCCGGACGAGGTCAAGAAGAAGATGCGTGGCGACCTCCTCGAGGTGCGTTGCGCCGAGCCGCGCAGAGCGACCCGCCTATTGCAGAATCGCTTTGCCGCCCGGGATGTCGCGTTGTTTGGCGACCGGGTTCACATCGTCACATCGAGTCCCGAAGAGACCTCAGCCGAAATCGAAACGGCTTTGCGTGAAGAAGGAATCGAAGTCTCATCGGTGAGAGAGGTGGTGCCCAGCCTCGAGGATGTTTTTGTATCGGTTCTCGGGCAAACCGGCGCAAAGGAAGCCGCAAATGGAAGCCAAAACTGAGTCTGCCGTCACGGTAAACAAGCTCGGACGGCGTTTCGGCGATTTCCGCGCTGTCAAGGACGTCTCTTTCGAGGTTGCCAAGGGCGAGATTTTTGGGTTCCTCGGTCCCAATGGGGCGGGAAAGTCGACCACGATCCGCATGCTTTGCGGCATTCTTGCCCCCACCGAAGGCGAAGGCACGGTTGCGGGGTTCGATGTGCGCACACAGGCCGAGCAGATTAAGGCGCAGATCGGTTACATGAGCCAAAAATTCTCGCTTTACGAGGACCTGACCGTTGAGGAAAACATCGATTTCTACAGCGGTATCTATCAAATACCGGAAGACAAAAAACAGAAACGCAAAGAGTGGGCCCTCGATATGGCCGACTTGGCCGATAAGCGCGGCACGCGCACGAGCCTGCTCTCCGGAGGCTGGAAACAGCGTCTTTCTCTCGGTTGCGCGATTCTCCATGAGCCGTCGGTTATTTTTCTCGACGAACCCACCTCCGGTGTCGACCCGATCAGCCGGCGGCAATTCTGGGACCTGATTTATGACCTTGCCGCGCGCGGTGTCACGGTTTTTGTTACGACCCATTACATGGATGAGGCCGAGTACTGCGATCGCATCGGGCTTATTTATCGTGGCGAATTGATCGCTTTGGATTCGCCCAGCGTTTTGAAACGGGAAACCATGCAGGAAGACGTGCTCGAACTTCAGTGCGACCATCCCAACGAGGCTCTGGCGCTTATCGAAGAACTTCCGAAGGTCAATGAGGCGGCCTTGTTCGGCAATAACCTCCATATCGTGGCCCAAGATGCTGAAGAAGCCACCGAAACCATACGGCGTGCGTTGCGTGAGGCCGGTCAATCCATCACGCGCATCGAGACCATCACCCCCTCCATGGAAGACGTGTTTGTATCCCTTATCGAGACATACGACAAACGCGAGGCCGGGCAAAAGGAGGTAGCGGCATGAAAGCGATCCGCATCGCAGCCATTGCGCGCAAAGAAGCGCTTCATATCGTGCGCGACCCGCGAAGCCTCGGCATGGCCATCGCCATCCCGCTGCTGCTCTTGCTGTTGTTCGGTTACGCCCTGACCCTCGACGTCGACAATGTGCCCTTGATCGTCTGGGACCAGAGCCACACGCCCGCGAGCCGGGAATTCCTGGCTCATCTCACGGGGTCGCGCTATTTCTCGGCACGAGGATTTGTGCAGGACTACCAAGCCATCGAGGATGCCATTGACTCGAACGAAGCCCTGGTCGGGATTGTCATTCCACGCGATTTCGCGGAGCGCGCCAAAAAGCCGGGGCCAGTACAGGTCCAAGCCATTATCGATGGCAGCGACTCGAACACCGCCACGATTGCGGCGGGATATTTGAATGCCATCGCACTGGATTATTCGAAAGAAATCCTCCTCGAGCAAACCCGACGGCTCTCGGGCAAGACGGCATACGACCCCATAGACTTTCGGCCGCGTACCTGGTTTAACGCCGATCTCGAGTCGAAGAATTACATCATCCCCGGTCTTATTGCCGTCATTATGATGGTCATCGCCGCCTTGCTTACTTCGCTCACGGTCGCAAAAGAGTGGGAACAGGGCACCATGGAGCAACTCATCGCTACGCCCGTCAAAGGGCCGGAGCTGATCCTGGGCAAGCTGCTGCCCTATTTCGCGATTGGCATGTTCGATGTCCTGATCGCGGTGCTTATGGGAGAGTTCCTGTTCGATGTGCCATTCAGGGGGAGCGTGGTGTTGCTCTTCGCGGTTTCGGCCGTGTTTCTGGCGGGCGCACTTGCCTTAGGCATTTTTATCAGCATTACCGCGAAAAGCCAGTTGCTGGCTAGCCAGCTCGCCATGATTCTGACCTTTCTCCCCTCGTTTCTGCTTTCCGGTTTCATGTACGACATCGGCAACATGCCCCGTGCGGTGCAACTAATCACGTACGTTATTCCGGCTCGTTATTTCGTGAGCCTGTTGAAGGGAATCTACCTCAAAGGGGTAGGACTCGAGATACTGGGCTTGGAGGCAGCCCTTCTGACGGTATTTGGAATGGTGATGATTTTCATGGCGATTGCGAAATTCAAGAAACGCCTTGAATAGGGCGTTTCGCTACCAGGTGAACAGATGCTCGAACGAATCAAGCGCATGCTGATTAAGGAATTCATCCACGTCTTTCGAGACCCGAGGATGAAAGCCGTTGTGTTTATCATGCCTATTGTCCAAGTGCTTGTTTTTGGCTACGCCGTGACGACCGACGTGACGCATGTGCCCATTGCCGTTTACGATCTCGACAACAGCATCGCCAGCCGCGAACTTATAGCGCGCTTCGTCGCGACCGAATACTTCGACCTCGTCACGCATGTCTCGGATATGGATGAAGCGCAGCGTCTTGTTGACAGGAGCGAAGTAAAGGCCGTTCTCCACTTTAAGCATGGGTTTCATGAAAATTTGGGGAGCGGCCGGACCGCCGACCTCCAGTTGTTTGTCGATGGAACCGATTCAAACACGGCCGGTATTGTCCTGGATTACTCCGCAAAAATCGTCGGCCGCTACAGTAACGACGTCCTGGTGGTGCGCCTAAGCCGCCTTGGCGGCGGAGCGGCGGTAAGCGAGCCGCTCGAAATGGAAAC
>JAWODE010000195.1:0-8828 GCA_046483455.1 Candidatus Hydrogenedentota bacterium
CTCGCGGGGGTCATAGGCGGCGATGGCGCCGTAGCCCATCGTATGCAAACACCGCGCCCGCCGTTTGCCCATCGAGCCGCACCCGATGATCAGAAACCGCATAGGACCCCCATACGCGCCAAAACCAGCCTCAAGACACAATAAGCACCAAGAATACCACGGGCGAGCGGACCATAAAAGCGTGAGGTGCCGGTTTTTCCTGGATTTTATGGACATTTAATCGGTCCAGAGCGACCCTTTTGTCCATACGGTCCGCAGGTCACAAAATTGCCTGCTTGCTTGCCAGCGGACCAACCCTTTGTTTACTATGACATTGGCGGTTCATGTGACACACTACATCCGTGGTGAAAAAGGATTTTTGGAGGGCTTCATGCAGAATTTCCGCCTTTGCGAAAGCAGGTGGCCTATGGTCATGTTGGTGCTGGTTTTGTCGGCGGCGCTGTTTGCGGCAGGGTGCGGAGAGTCGGCGGACGAATCCGGCCAGGCTGCAGCACCCGAGGGTCGCGAAGCCACCTCCACGGCGCCTCCGGAAACCGGTGGCCAACCCGTGGACGGCGACTGGCTTATCACACGCCTCCCTGCCGAAATGGACCATCTAAATCCGTACACGCTTTCCGATGCCTACGCGAGCGCTATCAATAGTTTTATTTTCGACGGTCTCCTTGACCGCGACAACGAAACCCTCGAGATGGAGCCCAATCTAGCCGAGTCGTGGGAGATTTCCGAGGATAAGCTGACGTATACGTTTCACCTGCGCGAGGGCGCGGTTTTCTCCGACGGCACACCACTGACTGCTGACGATGTGAAGTTTAGCTTCGATACCATCATGAACCCGGAAAACGACACGGCCTATATGCGCAATTACTACAAGGATGTCACCGCGTGCGAGGTCATCGACGAACGCACGGTCCGTTTCACCTGCGCGAAGCCTTATTTCCGGCACCTGATCATGCTGGGGGGGTTCGAAATCATCCCCGAGCACATTTACGGCACCGGCAATTTCAATAACCATCCGAACAACCGCCAACCCATGGGTTCGGGGCCGTATACCTTCGAACGGTGGGACACGGGCCAACAGATTGTATTGGCGCGCAACGAGAAGTATTGGGGCGAGAAACCTCACATCCTTAAGCGCGTCTACAAGATCATTTCGGACGAAAATGCGGCTTTCCAGGTTTTGATGCAGGGAGGGCTCGACAGCATGAGCCTCTCGGCGGAGCAATGGGTGAACCGCGCCAATACGGCACGCTTCGAAGCCCAGTTCAACAAATTCTCGTACTATGCTCCCAGCTACACCTGGATCGGGTGGAACGCGCGCAAGCCTCAGTTCTCCGACAAGCTCGTACGCCGCGCATTGACGATGCTGTTGAATCGCGAACAGATCGCGGAGCACATTTACCGTGGCCTCGCCATCGTCGTAACCGGCAATTTCTTTATTGACAGCCCCGAATACAACAAAGACATCGAGCCTTGGCCTTTCGATCCGCCACAGGCCCGGAAGTTACTCGAAGAATGCGGCTGGATAGATACCAACGGCGATGGTATCCGCGATAAAGAGGGCGTTGATTTCCGGTTCGAGATGCTGATTGTCAATGCGCCGGTTCGTTACGAGCAGATCGCGACCGTTTTCCAGGAAGAATTGAAGCGCGCGGGCATCGAGATGACCATTCGGCCTCTCGAATGGGCCACGTTTACGCAGAGTATCGATGCGCGGAAATTCGATGCATGTATGCTCGGGTGGTCCATGCCGCCCGATCCCGACCCGTATCAGGTCTGGCACTCGTCGCAAAGGAAGTCCGGGTCCAATTATGTCGACTTCAACAATGCCGAAGTGGACCGGATTATTGAAGAGGCCCGTCAGACCTTTGACCGAGAAAAACGCATCCAACTGTACCGGCGTTTCCATGAAATCGTTCACGAGGAACAGCCCTACACGTTCCTCTTCTGTCCCAAGAACCTGCTGGCGGTGGACAAACGCGTCCACGGCATCGTCATGTATCCGTTTGGTCCGGACTCCGAAGAATGGTGGGTGCCCAAGGAGTTGCAGCGTTATCCGTAACCCGATTGGTTGCACGTGAAAGCTTACATTCTACGACGACTGTTTCTGGTAATCCCGACGTTTATCGGGATCAGCATGATTTCGTTTGCGGTGATCCAGTTGGCCCCCGGCAGCCCGGTTTATATGAAGCTGCGCGGCGGCGAGGGCAGCTTCTCGGCCGATAGCGAAACCCAGAAGATTATCGAAGACACGCGCAAGCTCTACGGACTCGATGAACCCATCTATGTCCAGTACGGCAATTGGCTGGGCCGTCTCGTGACGCTTGATTTCGGACAGTCGTACAAAGACTGGCGGCCCGTGCGCGAAAAAATCCTTGAAACGCTTCCTGTTACTCTTCAACTCAACATCATTTCGATTTTTCTGGTCTATTTAATCTCGATACCCATAGGCGTGTATTCGTCAACGCATCAACACACCTGGTCGGACACGATCATCACCATCGTATTGTTTTTGTTGTACAGCATGCCCAGCTTCTGGGTAGCGATGCTGCTCATCTATTTTTTCGGGGGCGGCGAATGGTTCAATTGGTTTCCGGTGCATAACATCAGTTCGTACGGGGCTGAAGATTTCTCGTGGTTCCATTGGCTGGTTGACCGGGCGTGGCATCTCGTGCTGCCGGTGTTTTGCCTGACCTACACCGGCCTTGCGGGGCTCTCGCGCTACGCACGTGCGGGTATGATCGAGGTGATCCGCCAGGACTATATCCGCACGGCCCGGGCGTACGGTTTTTCCGAAAAGATCGTGGTGTTCAAATACGCCATGCGCAACTCGCTTATTCCCATCATCACGCTCCTGGCCACCTTGTTGCCGACCTTGATCGGCGGCAGTGTCATTATCGAGAGCATCTTTTCGATTCCCGGCATGGGCAATCTTGGATTTGAAGCGGTGTTGTCGCGCGATTATCCGCTCGTCATGGGCATCTTGAGTGTCTCGGCGTTCCTGACGCTGACTGGATTAATTCTATCGGATATCTTGTATGCGGTGACTGATCCCCGCATCTCTTTCGAGCGGACTGAATAATGACCTTGGAACGAGAAGAAATAATCGCCGCAACCCCCAAAAAACAGGGGTATTGGCGGCTGGTATGGCGGCAGTTCAAAAAGAACCGCCTTGCGATTGCCGGATTCTGCGTTATCGCGTTTTTGTTTGTCGTGGCGATCGCGGCGCCTTTCATCGCCCACGAACGGCCCATCTACCTTGAACTCGACGGAAAAACTTATTGGTTCTCAAATGTTATTGACTATCCCGAACTTACCCCAATTGATTTCCGCCGGTGGGAACCAGGCGAAGGCGACTACGCAATTCAGCCGCCTATTCCCTATTCGCCCACCAGCGACGAATTACCTGAAAGCCTTGAAGCCCCTAGCCAAAAGCATTGGCTGGGCACCGACGACCGCGGGCGAGACGTGCTGAGCCGTCTTGTGTGGGGCACGCGCATCTCGATCAGCATCGGATTTGTCGCCGTCGGTATCGCTTCTGTCATAGGCGTTTTTTTCGGCGCGCTGGCGGGGTATTATGGCGGCAAAGTCGATGCCATTATCTTGCGCATCATCGAAGTCGTGATGTGCTTCCCCAGTTTCTTTCTCATCATTACGTTGATTGCCGTCCTCCGGCCAAGCATCTGGAACATCATGGTGGCCATCGGCATTACGGGCTGGACCGGTATCGCGCGACTGGTCCGCGGGGAATTCCTTCGTCTGCGCGGCAGCGATTTTGCCACTGCCGCGCGCGCAACGGGTCTTCCCGACTGGTGGATTATCTTCCGGCACCTTCTCCCGAACGCGCTGGCGCCGGTCTGGGTATCCGCCACATTCGGTGTTGCCGGCGCCATTTTGACCGAATCGGGCCTCAGTTTTCTGGGCTTCGGGGTGCCGCCGCCCACGGCGAGCTGGGGCGAGGTGCTGAAACAGTCGCAGTCCTACATCACCTACGCATGGTGGCTGGTGACCTTCCCGGGTGCGGCCATCTTTATTACGGTAACGTCGTTCAACCTCGTGGGCGAGGGCCTTCGCGACGCGATGGACCCCCGCCTGCGACAGTAGCAAGACAAGGAGAAGACCAATGCGCATCGAACATCTGGCGTTGAACATACGGAACCCGGCCGGCGTTGTCGAATGGTTATGCGAAAACCTTGGCATGCGTATTCTCCGCCAATCGGGTGATCCGCCGAATGCCTTCTTTGTCGCCGACTCCGAAGGCCACACCGTGCTCGAAATCTACGAGAATCGGCGCGGGGATATCCCGGATTACGCGGCCATGAGCCCGTTCACGCTGCATCTGGCGTTTCTGGCCGATGATGTGGCCGCCGTGCGCACGCGTTTGCTGGAAGCCGGCGCCACACCGGAAGGCGATGTAATCAAAACGCCCGAGGGCGATGAGCTTGCCATGGTGCGCGGGCCCGAGGGCATCGCCATCCAGATCATGAAACGCGGCGACCCTATCCTTTAGCGAGCTATGGACACAGCACTGAGTATATGCAACCTAAAGACGCACTTTTTCACCGACGCGGGTGTTGCGACCGCGGTGGACGACGTGTCCCTCGATATTCCGCGGGGCAAAACCGTCGCGCTGGTGGGGGAGAGTGGTTGCGGCAAGAGCGTCACCGCGTTGTCGGTACTGCGTCTGGTGCCCGACCCGCCGGGGCGTATCGTCGAGGGCGAGATTTATTTTGGCGGCCGGAATCTGTTAGAGCTTTCCGAACGGGAGATACGCAATATTCGCGGCAACGGCATCTCGATGGTTTTCCAAGAGCCTATGACCGCGCTTAATCCGGTGTTCCGAGTCGGTAACCAGATTGCCGCGGCCATTCGGGTGCACAGGGATGTGTCAAAAAAAGAAGCAATGAGCCAGACCGTCATGTTGCTCGATCAGGTAGGCATCCCGGAGCCTGCGCAGCGGGCCACCGAGTACCCGCACCAGCTATCGGGCGGGATGCGCCAACGCGCCATGATCGCCATGGCGCTCGCGTGTGGCCCCGAACTTCTCATCGCCGACGAACCCACCACCGCCCTCGACGTGACGATCCAGGCGCAAATCCTTGACCTTTTGAAGCAGCTCCAGGCCGAACACCACATGGCTGTCCTGCTCATCACCCACGACCTCGGCATTGTCGCCGAAACGGCCGACCACGTAGCTATCATGTACGCCGGCAAAATCGTCGAGCAGGCGTCCGTCACCGAGCTGTTCGATAATCCCAAACATCCTTATACCTTAGGATTGTTCAAGAGCTTGCCCCGGCTCGATGAGTCTCGTGGACGCCTCCGTACCATCGAGGGGCGTGTTCCCGCTGCCACGCATTTCCCATCGGGCTGCCGGTTTCATCCACGTTGTGAGTATGCCATGGACGTCTGCCGTGAGGACGTGCCGCCGCTCGGCATCGGTACCGCGGACCACGGGGTGGCCTGCTGGCTCCATGATGAGAGCGTCATGCGCGCGCAGGAACGTCCCCCAGGTATTCCGCAAACCGAGGAGACCGCGCCATGAACGACAATGCGAGAAAGCAAGACCTCCTGGTGGTGGATGGACTCGTGAAGCACTTCGCTGTCAAGGGCGGCGTATTCTCGCGCATTTTGGGGCAGGTACGAGCCGTCGATGGCGTCAGCTTTGCTATCCCCAAGGGCAAAACCCTAAGCCTTGTCGGTGAGAGCGGCAGCGGCAAGACAACGGCGGGCCGCAGTATTCTGCGCCTCATCGAGCCGTCGCAAGGGCGTGTCTTATTTAACGGCGTCGAACTCACGAAGC
This sequence comes from Candidatus Hydrogenedentota bacterium, assembly GCA_046483455.1. Classification (GTDB taxonomy): domain Bacteria; phylum Hydrogenedentota; class Hydrogenedentia; order Hydrogenedentales; family SLHB01; genus UBA2224. Next base: position 5,801 of record JAWODE010000195.1, read on the forward strand.
TGGGCCGACGGGAGATGCGGCGCTACCGCAAGTCCATGCAGATCATCTTCCAGGACCCGTACGGTTCGCTGAATCCCCGCATGACGGTATACAACGTGTTATCCGAGATTCTCTCGACCCACAAGCTCGTGCCTCGTGCCCACCGGCGCGAGCGCGTGTACGAAATCCTTGAGCTGGTGGGCTTGCCGCCCGAAAGCGCCGACCGCTACCCGCACGAATTCAGCGGGGGCCAACGCCAGCGTATTGGAATTGCCCGCGCCCTGGCCGTTGAACCCGACCTCATCGTCGCCGACGAACCGATCTCCGCGCTGGATGTGTCGATCCAGGCGCAGATTCTCAATCTGATGCGCGATTTGCAGGAGCAACTGGGGTTGACCTATCTGTTCATCGCCCATGATCTCAGCGTGGTTCGGCACATTTCCGATTATGTCGCGGTCATGTATCTGGGGCGGATTGTCGAGCGCGGCAGTGTCCAGGATATCTTCGAGCGCCCGGTGCATCCCTATACCAGAGCGCTACTGGCCGCGGCGCCGGTGCCCAATCCCCACCTTGAACGGAAACGCGAACCCCTCGCCGGCGATGTCCCTTCGCCCATCAATCCACCCTCGGGGTGCCATTTTCATCCGCGCTGCCCGGACGCCGTCCCGTTATGCAGCGTGACGGAGCAGTATCTTGTCGAGGTCTCGTCCGGCCATTGTGTAGCCTGCAATGTGCACGCTCCGCAAGACGAATATCCTTGCTGTGTGATGGGCTCGTGACCATGACGCCCTTGCGACCGGAAATTTCTGATGAATTGTGCGGGCGCTGTGGCAAGGGGAGCGTTGGTGGCCATGTTGGTATAATGCGCATCAGACCGATCGGGCCGGTCGAACGGATCAGACCGATCAGAGGGTTTTCCGGAAGTCCAGACCACAGCGAAGAGCTTATTATCTCACCCTTTTCTGCTTCGGGCATCGGGTGCATTTATCGCGGGGAACCATCGTTCGAGTTCCTCTTTTAGTTCCGCGTGCTCCTTGCGCTTTGCCAAGTTCACCCATTCAAGGGGGTCGTTATCGTGGTCATAGAGTTCTTCCGTGCCGTCTTTGTAGCGAATATAGCGCCAGCGCTCGGTCCGCAGAGAATGGTTGTTGCGTCCGTGGGTGGTCAACGCGGGCCGGTCCCATGGCCCCTCGGGATCCTCGAGTAACGGCACCAAGCTCCGGGCTTCAATTCCCTCGGGCGGCGTCAGGCCGCATGCCTCGACCAGGGTCGGGTAGATGTCCATGAGCGTGACGGGCCGCCCGCACACCGAATTCGGCTTCGTCATGCCCGGCACGACGAACATAAGGGGATTGCGCGTGGCCTCCTCCCACAGGGCGAATTTGCGCCAGTGCAGTTTCTCGCCTAAGTGCCATCCGTGGTCGCTCCACAGCACGATGATGGTGTTGTCCGCGTAAGGACTCCTGTCCAAAGCATGGACCAAGCGCCCGACGCATGCATCGGTGAAAGCGCCCGTAGCCAAATACCCCGACACCGCTTTGCGCCAATTATCCGTTTCAGTCACTTTGCGGTGATCGCGGTCGGGTTTGGCCATCTCACGCCCTATTTCAGGTACGTCATCGAGGTCGTCGGGTTTGACCTCCGGCAACGTGATCTTTTCTGGCGGGAAAGGATCGAAATATTTGCGCGGCACATACCACGGCAGATGAGGTTTCACAAGCCCCACAGCCAGGAAGAACGGCTTGTCCCACTCGTGCTGGAGTTTGGTCTCGGCCCAATCGACAAGCTTCCAGTCGTTCATGTCCTCGTCGTTACAATCTAAGGGTCCCCAATCGAAGTGGCGCGTGTTCGGTATGCCGTTGAGGGGACGGTTCGGCGGCTCTGGACTGCCCGGATTCTCGAAGTATTCATGCCAGGACTCAGGCTCGGGGAAACGGCCGTGAAAAATCTTGCCGCATCCCATTGCCCGGTAGCCATGGGCCATGAAATGTTGCGGAAGGGTCACCGCTTCAGGCATAGCGGGCCGCCACGGCTGGTCGTTGTGGTATACGCCGGAGGTCGAAGGCAATTTGCCTGTTAATAAGCTTGCCCGCGACGGATTACAGGCCGGGGCCGAACAATAGGCGCGCGTGAAATTGACGCCGCGTGCCGCAAGGCGGTCGATGTTGGGCGTGCGCGCATCCGGGTGGCCGCCAAGACACCCGACCCAGTCGTTGAGATCATCAATGGCGATGAAGAGCACATTGGGTTGTCTTCGGCGGGGTGCCTCCGCACGCGTAGACAGCGATAATGCGCCAAACGATGCTGCCGCAGTGCACAAAAACGCACGCCGCGACGATACTACCGGTTGACAGTTCTGATCGTGCATGGCCCGTCCTCCAGGTGAAAGTCTGTTTCTCTTTGTTACCCGCCGTTGCGCAGCCACTTCCCGAGACCGATGAGTGCTACCCCGGCGGCTAGACCGCTTAGCTGGATACGTTAGTGGAAGATACTGGTAATGTACAGATTATCTGCGGATTTTTGATCGCAGAACTACCTTGGCCCTATTCTCGAGTCAATTTCCTTTCTGCAGGAATTCCCACGCATCCCCGTTGATTGAAATGCGGGTCTGTTTGCTTCCGCACACCGCCGTCACGATGCGTTGATCGGTTTCTCTGCGCTCGGAGAGAGTTACCGACACCGCCGGCGGATTCTCTCCCGGGGGATACGCCACAATCACCGTGGCTGAGCGGGCATTGGCGGCCCGGCGTTCAACGATAAGCCGGGCCGCCGGATGTTGTGAGCCATACACGGGTGAGATGACGCTTTTTTCGGTAAAGACCCGCTGCTGGGGGGCATCGGATACGGCGAGCGCAACTCCAGCGCTCTGCGAGCCTCCAACCCGTGCATGCAAACCGTTCAAGACGACGCCCGTGGTTGCAAACTGCCATGTTTGCCGGAGGTCGTGTATCTCAGGTGCGCGCACGGAATCCAACACGATCCACATGGCGTCTCCATCAAACCAGATTCGCCGCTCGATGAGGGGAGGGCCGGCCATGCTGCGGTAGGC
>JAWODE010000246.1:0-6247 GCA_046483455.1 Candidatus Hydrogenedentota bacterium
ATTTTAATTGTTTTTGAAACATAATTTCCTGAGGGATCATATGCTCTAATTTCTACCCAATAATTTCCGACTGAAAGCTCATCTGTATTGGTAAGGATCCCCAATGGTCAGCGAGCCACGCGCCATGGCGTGGGTCGAGCAGACCATCGCCGGGACAAAAGACCTCGGCGCGAAAGTGATGCTCCTGGCGTTTTTCGGAAAGGGAGATCTTCGCTTTGGGTCTGGAAAACTGAAAGAAAAGGATGTCGACACCCTTGTTGAACAACTGAAGGTATTGGCCCCAAAGGCGGAGAAGGCAGGCGTCGTCATTGGTCTCGAGAATACCCTGTCGGCCGAGCAGAACCTGGATATTATCAACCGCGTAAGAAGCGATGCTGTTCGCGTCTATTACGACATCGGAAACTCGACCGGCAACGGTTACGATGTCCCCCAAGAAATCCGGCTTCTTAAAGACCGGATATGTCAAATACATTTTAAGGACAAGAAAGGGTACCTTGGCGAAGGCGAAGTGGACATGAATGCCGCCGCGAAAGCCATCCGGGACATCGGCTACAAAGGCTGGATTGTTCTTGAAACAAAGGTCATTGACGAACGGGACGCTGACTTCAAACGCAACGCGGCATACACTCGCTCGCTGTTCGGGCTTACTTGACCCTCTCCTCTTCGGACAGGTCTTCTTACGGCGTCTACAACATACGCCGAAGTCTATTTTGAGACAGTAGGCAGACCAAGTCCGGAAGTAACGCCTTAATGCATTGCCTTTTCGAAAAAAACCTGCCAATGGTAGGGCGATTTGGAGGAAGGGATGTCGATGTGCTAAAAATACGCACTCGAAGAATACAAAGCGCTTCCGTTTGGATATCAGGATGATCCGGACTGAACAACTTCGAAAAGTATACTTTCCACCTCGCGCAGATCCCGTGGAAGCTGTAAAAGGTGCAACCTTCAGCATCCAACCAGGCGAGATTTTCGGTCTTTTGGGCCCCAACGGCGCTGGTAAAACATCGTTGCTGCGCATGTTGGGCACCATTATTGCCCCTACGTCGGGCTATTGTTGGGTCGCCGGCCTTCGCACGGACCAGAATCCGGACGCGGTTCGCCAGCACATCGGTTTTCTGTCTGGAAACACGAAACTCTACGGCCGCTTGACGGCACGCGAGGAATTGCGCTACTTCGGTTATCTTCACGGTCTTTCGAAGCAACGCATTCGCCGCCGTACCGACGAGTTGTGCGAGATACTCGATATGACGGATTTTTTGGACCGCCGATGCGACACGTTGTCTACCGGCCAGAGCCAAAAGGTCTCGATCGCACGCGTCCTTCTGCACGACCCGGAAGTACTTATCCTCGACGAGCCGACCACCGGCCTGGATATCATGACCTGCCAGACCATTCTGTCATTCATTCGCGATTCCAAGCACTCGGGCCGCAGTATTATCTTCTCTACGCATTATATGACGGAAGCAGAGATTCTGTGTGACCGTCTAGCGCTAATTCATCGCGGCGTAATTCTGGCCATCGGGCCAAAAGAGCGCCTGTATAAACAAACCGGCTCGAACAATCTGACCGACGCGTTTGTGCGACTGGTGAACGAAGCAAACCTGGTGTCCCCATGAAGCTGCGTACTGTCGGCGCGATATTTCGCAAAGAATTACTGGTCATGCTGCGCGACAAACGCACCCTCATAGCGATGATAGGCATTCCGGTCATCCTCTACCCCGCCCTCCTCATCATTTCCTCGCAGGCAGCGATGATACACCTGTCGAGTGTTGAGCAGTCGATCTCGTGCGTCACTATCAAAGCAGAGGAAGATACGACGGTAGCCCGTTGGATCGAGGGCCTCCCCCGCATGAATCTGGTTGAAACGGACGAACCGGAAAAAGCGCTCCTCGAAGGCGATGTAGACGCTGTAGTCGTGGTTAAACACAGCGCCCGGAAAGTCCTTGATGAAGGCGGCTCGTTACTCATTGTTATCGAGTATGATTCCACGCAGCCCCGTTCGCGAGAGGCCGCGCAACGCTTGAATAAGGGCCTTAGCGCCGCCCAAGACCGGTTGCTCGAAGACCGCCTTGCGGAGGTAAAGCTCCCCCTTGAATTTGTCACCCCCCTAAAGATCGAAGAAGTTAACATAGCCCCTGCGGCACGCATCGTAGGCACCTTGCTTGCGGTAATGCTCCCTTTGATCATGGTTCTTATGGTGGGCGTCGGGGCTTTTTATCCTGCGGTGGATCTTACGGCAGGAGAAAAAGAACGCGGCACATTCGAGACGTTGTTATCCACACCGGCAACCAAATTCGAGATCGTCTGCGGCAAATTCCTGACCGTATTCTGCATCTCGATGCTCACGGGCTTACTCAACCTGGCCAGTATGGCGATGACGTTCACGTTTCACTTGTCGGACTTGCTCACAAAGCTGCAAGTCAGCCCCGATAAGACACCGGTTGAATTTCCTTTATTAACGGCAATTCTGATGGTCTTTTTGCTGATGCCCCTGGCGCTGTTTGTTTCTGCCCTGATGATGTCCGTCGCCGTCCTGGCACGGACTTTCAAAGAGGCCCAGAATTATGTAACGCCGTTTTTCCTTGTGATAACCATTCCCGCCGGATTAGCCGGAATGCCCGGTCTGGAACTAGGCTCGGTACTGCAATTCGTTCCCATCGTAAATATCGGCCTCCTGTTTCGCGATTTATTGACCGGGCGGGCTGTTCCCCACACCGTTTTCAGCGTTCTTCTCAGCACGGGCATCTACGCGCTTCTTTCGCTGGTATTTGCCACGTGGTTATTCCAGCGCGAAGACGTGATTTTGTCTGAGGAGAAAGGATTGCCTCTCACGCTCCGGCGGTCGCGCCTCCAGCAACGCCGGGAACCGACACCAGGCATGGCCATGACACTGTTCACCGTGATTCTCCTGCTTATCTTTTACCTTGGCGTATATGTACAGTCCCGGGATATTCTCAGCGGGTTATTGATCACGGAGTGGTTGCTGATAGCCTTGCCGACTGTCGCGGTGCTGTGGTATGCACGGGTGGATTTGCTCGATGCGCTGCACTTACGGGCATTCCGGGTCGATGGGGCACTCGCTTCGCTTCTCATCGGGCTGGCATGGCTGGTACTTGCGTTCCAACTTGGAATATGGCACAGCGATGTTCTGCCGATGCCTGAAGAAATGGCAAAAGAATACCTTCACGCGTTGCGCCTTGATGAAGCCAACCTCTTCGTACTGCTTGCCGTCGTAGCCTTGTCGCCGGCTATCTGCGAAGAACTCCTTTTCCGGGGAACCATCTTATCAAGTGTGGAAAAACGGATGCCCGCGTGGGTGGTTATCCCTCTGGTAGGCATCCTGTTTGGCATATTTCACATCAGTGTCTACCGCGTGGTGTTGACGGGGCTCACGGGAATGGTGCTGACCTATCTTGTCTGGCGCACACGGTCCCTCTGGAATGGTATGTTGATGCACTTTCTCTTCAATGGAACCGCGGTGCTTGTCGCATCAGATAAAGTACGGGAAAGATTAGCCGATACCATCGAAAACCTCACGAGAGGGCAGGCAGGGCTCCCCTGGTGGCTTATCGGTGTCGCGGCGTCACTGATGGCAGCGGGCATCGCGTACCTCCACATCCGCTTCCCCGGCCCCAAAAAGGAGGTTTCACGATAACCGCTCGTTGGCGAGCATGTGGTCCAGAGTCTGGCGCTCACGAATCAACTGCATTTCACCGTTTTTCTTGAGTAATACCTCAGGAGACTCCGGGAAAGAATTGTAATTCTTGCAGCACATTGCGCTGCAATACGCGCCGGCCCCTCCTATTACGAGGGCATCGCCAATGCGGGTTTCGACAAGGGTGCGGGGATGCAGGCCTTCAGGATTGCCCGTCTCGGGAGTCAACACGTCGCCGCTTTCGCAGCAATGCCCCACCACAAGATAGTCTTCGGGTTCACGCTCTTCCTCTATGGCCGGCACAAGGGTTATCGGGTGTTGGGCACCGTAGATGGCCGGCCGCAAGATATCGGTCATGCCTGCGTCAATCTTGACGAACTTGTAGCCGTCTTTCCCGGTACCTACTACGTCGCTCACACCGGCCACGAGGACACCCGCGTTCGCCACGATAAAGGTGCCGGGCTCGATCTCCAGCTTCAGTTCTTTGCCGTGAGTATCCGCGTACTCCGTGAGAATATCGCTCACACGCGCTCCAATTTCGCGTAAATCTGCTGAGACCTCCCCCGGCATGCGTCCTACCTTAAATCCCCCGCCCAAATTGAGTGTGGAAACCTCGGAAAACTGCGCGGCCATTTCCAGGGAGAGGCGGGCGCACCGCATCCAGACATCTGGTTCACCTCCGGAGCCAATGTGCGTATGTACACGCGTGACATGCAAATCATATTGGCGACAAATGTCCAACACCTCAGGTACATATTCGCGCCAGATGCCGAAACTCGAGGAGGGTCCCCCAACATTCGTCCGGTTGTTGTGGCCCGAACCGAGTCCGGGGTTCATACGCACACCCAATGAGGACCCCGCAAAATGTTCTCCGAAGACCGCCAACTGTTTCAACGAACACGCGTTGAATTGGATACCCGCGGTGATTAGTTCCACCAGATTTTGGGGAAGCTCCTGCGCCGTCAATTGAATATGTTCTGGCGGAATACCGGTTTTCATCGCGCGCTCGACCTCGAAACCACTGCTGGCGTCGATATGGAGGCCGAGTTCGTGCAGCAACTTGAGTATAGCGCCGGTGGGCAGCGCCTTCATGGCGAACCGCGCGGTCAGGCCATAGGGATAGGGGAAATTCAACACTTCTCGGGCCTGGCCCTCAATGGTAGCCTCGTCATACACGAACACCGGGGTGCCAAAATCCTGTTGAAGGATTCGAACCTGGTCATTGGTAAGAAACTGCAAGAGTTCCATGAGATTGCTGAGCCTTTCCTATAGACGATTCTACTGCAAGGGACCTATACATAGCACATCAGATGAAGCTCAGGCCACTTTGCGCCGTTCTCTACTCCCTTTTCCGGCCACGCACCAGAAAGGAATTTGCGGAAAATCTGGGTTAAATGTGTATACTGGTTTACAAAGGGCGGAGTAGCAAAGGGGATTCGGGAAGTCCCGGCGGAGATGATGGCCTTCCCAAGGATAACCGATTCTCACGATGACAAGACCTCGTCTTGGACTGCCTCTTCCGTAGTCTCACCACCAAATGTGCACGAAGAAATATAGGATGGCAAGCATGGAGAAAACCTGTGCATAAACGCGAGGCAGCTCAGAAATTCCAGCAATCGAAGACGCTCTTCGCGCAAAAACGCTATCCCGAGGCGCTGATTCTCCTTGATGAATTGAATGCTGCTTTTCCGAACGAAAAACACATCATGTACGCTCGGGCCATGTGCCTGGCGGAAATGCAACGGCCCCTCGACGCGATGCAGGTCTGCGAACAGGCTGTGGACATGCACAACGATGAAAAGTCCCAAGAACTGCTGAACCAACTACGGCGTGAACATGGTCATCTCGAGGAAGGCCCAACGGACTTGGCAAGCCTTATGGGCGGCGGGCCCGCGGCCCCCGACATCGGCAACCAGCCCGGGCTCCCGGACATTCCTTCTGTTCCTGACGTGCCCGATTTCCCGGCGATGCAGCCGCAATCCTCCAATAAACGCTTCTATATCATCCTGGGAAGTGTTGCCGGCCTCGCATTTGTACTGCTGATAGGATTTCCCTTGATTGCCAGCCTCACAAAAGACAGCGCAACGCCTGAGACAGAGGAAACGGTTGTTTCAGAGGAATCCGGTATCGAGGAAGACGCCCAACCTTCTCCGCCAACCGAGGTTGAAGCGCCAGCGGGTACGGAAACTCAAGCAACGCCCACCGTTTCAGAAGCCGAGTCTGTCCAGTGGTATTACGCCTATGAAGAGGGAAAAGATATTGCCCAGGAGTACGAGCGCCCCCTTTGCATTTTCTTCCACGACGGAGGCAAGAAGGGACAAGTGGGCGTTGACCAGTTCCAGGGCCATGGCCCGCCGCTGGGTTTCCGCGTCGGATTCGAGGAAGTCCGATTCGGTGAGAAACAGCAGGCCGCGGCTGCCGGCGCCCAGCGCGGTTTGGGCCAGCAGCCCGATCTGCTCATACGGCAGCGAGGTGGGCGGCCTGCGCTGCGGCTCCAGCGCGGCAAGCTGCTCATACAGGGACGCCGAAGGCTGTGTTTGGACCGTGGTCCACAGCGGTGTGTCGGGCCGGGCTAGTCGGGGATGGCGCTGG
>JAWODE010000271.1:0-3620 GCA_046483455.1 Candidatus Hydrogenedentota bacterium
GGCCGTGACTGGTGTGTGTCTGTGCGTGGTTTGTCAGGCAGAACGCGATGAGGCGCAGGAGACGGCCTCGCCCTACAACCGCCGGGGATCGAAGGATAGTCAGCTTCGGTAGGAAGGTGGCTTTTGTGTGGACGGCGGTCCTTCTGCGACGACGGGTGGCCCCTCAGCGCCCTGTCCTCGCAATGGTCAATAATGGGCAGGCCCAGGTCTCGACTGCACTCCATGGCACGACGCATCAATCGGGAGCTTGCCACCACAGCGGTTGTCACGGGATCTTTTGATACAGCGGCCACTATGACGGTTTCGTGTTGATGGGTCATCAGGTTGAGGAAACCGCCATGCGTATCGACGTGCATGCCTCTCAGATTGATGCGGCCCGGACTCCGGAACAGGCGCACCTCCTGCTCTCCAAACCGACCGAGAAAGCATTGAAGTGTTTCCCGCCAAAGTTGCAAGGCCGAATGCACAATCGCGCGGTCATGGCCATAGACACGAGTTAGAAGATGTTCATCGGAATCGAGACGCTGCAGCCATTGCGACGGAGTCAAAGCATTCCTCCCCTGCAAATGCATTCCCGGACCGTTTCACGCTGACAGAAGCGCCTCCGTCTCCGAGAAGACACCGGATATGCTACAGGAGCCGGGCACTAATTCGAGTAACTGGTCTTAAGGCCATATTCTTTGTGTAAGCGGTCGAGTTCGTTTACAAGTTCCGGCTGTGGCCCGAGGCGAGTCATCTCCCCGATGAGGTAGTAAATCTTCCGAAGTGCCCAGTCCTTAGCGATACCTTTATCCCCCGTTTCCGCTTCCTCGAGATCGGCCTTAAAGATGACTTCTTTATTTCGGTCGCCGGCTACCCCGGTCAGGCGCATGGCAAAGTCTTTATTTCTTTCGGGGTCGTAGCGGCCGTACACCGTCACGCCTTGTCCTTTGAAGAAATCCGGCAGCTCCTTGGGGAAAACACTTTCTTCTGAAATACGGCCAAAATCGGCTCGGCAATTCACAAGGATGGGATCGCTGACAGTGCCGAAGAATTGAGGCAAGTCGCTTGGAATATCGTTCCACGAAGGGCTGACGTAAGAATATCCTTTGTTTCGAAAGGCCAGGAGGTCAAGCAAATACTGGTTGACCGTATTTCCTCCGCCAAAAGCGAGAACCGTGTTTCGAGGTTCGTTCTTTTCGGTCACCGCATTGATGATAGCGCGGCTGTCCAGCATGCCGGCCGAAGGGCGGCCATCCGAGATGAGGAATACGAGCCCGGCAATGCCTTCGCGCGGCTCTTTCTCGATGACCGGACCAATAGCACTGTAAACATCGGTTTTTCCGTAAGATTCCAGACCTTTTACAAAACGCAGCGCCGCGGCTTTCTCCTCTGGGGTAGCGTTGACGAAGCCGCGCTCGAAATCCGTCGCGGTATCTCTGAACACGATGATATTGAACCGATCCTCAGGGCGAAGTCTGGTTAGCGCTTCCTGGAAACCTTTGATTGTATTATTGAGTTTGGGTTGGGCGATACTACTCGATGCGTCAAGGACAAAAGTAACATCTTTTGGCAACACCTCGATTGACTCACCGGCCTTGGGCACAATGCTTAACCGGAAATAGCCCAAAGGATCGTCTGCGGGGCGATATGTGGCAATTTCGATATCCACGAGATCATCAAGAAATTCATAGTTTTCCTTGGCTTCTTCCGTGGCTTTTTCGATTTCTTCTTGGCGCCCAATGACCGTTTCGGAAGGCAGGTTGGCAAGCTTCTCTTTGGGCGGCGCGGATTCCTCGCCAATGCCTGGAATTCCCTCCTCGTCCGGTACGTCTGAACCGCCACCCTCACCAGTACCCGAGCCGCTCCCCTCGCCTGGCCCTCCAAAACCACCGCTTGGCTTGAGAGGATCGAGCGTCAGAAGTTCCTTGGGCATATCCGCGTCCGGTGCACCCATCGCAGGAAATTCTTCTTCGCCGAGAATCCGCATGGGACTGGGGCGCACGTGCCGGCGGGCGATCTGAATGTCTTGGCGTGCGTTTTCCTGCGAGACTTCAATGATCCGCGCATCCACCTTTTTCATGATGGCTTCATCGATATCGAGCTCGTGCTCGCGTGTTATTGGCTCGGTGGCCACCCGCTCGGCCAAGTCAGGGATACTTACATCTTGATCGATAAGCGATTCGGAAGGCCGAAGGTCTTCCTTTTCCCGTGTAAGAAGTTCCTCGATAGAGCCGGGCCTGGTAACTAATTCTTGCGTAGGGTCCGGGGGCTCCTCTTTGACCATCGGCGGCACATCGGCCGCTACGCGGACTTTGAAGCGCTGAACCATATCCGGCTTGGGCGCATAAATACGCAACATCGGCACCGTCGGCGCCAGAGCAATCAGCCCTCCATGAAGCATCACCGACAATACGATGCTCAAAACTAACAATGTTCTTCGCCGTAGCATGATACCGTCTATCTTATCCTATGGTGTCGAGCCGTTCTTTGGCCTTCTTTGCCTGCTCGGTATCGGGAAATTCGGCGACAGCTTCCGAATACGCCTTCTTCGCCTGTTCGAGCGCATTGACTTCTTCATAGCACCGGCCGGCCCGCCAAAGCGACTCCGGCGATAATTCTTCATGAAGAAACAGAATAGCCACTCGCATATAACTTCGCGCGGCCGCTTCATACTCGCCTTCGGCTTCCTGGAGTTCACCAATACGGAAGCGGGCTTGCGCTGCCGTATCGCCTGTATTCGTATTCGCCGCCTGCTGGTACATCTCAAATGCTTTTTCAGGTTGCTTTAGCGCTTCATAGAGTTTGCCCATACGAAAACACGCCTCGACAGCCTCGCCGCTCTTTGGCGCCTGCTCAACAATATTCTGATAAAGATGCAGCGCTTCCTCGTTCTTTCCCGCCAGTTCACGGCATTCCGCAATTCTAAATCGAACTCGGTTGGGGCTTGCATATTCGGGCATGGCTTCAAGCAAAGCATCGAGTACTGTGGCAGATTGATCATATTTCTTCGCATCGAAAAGCTGTTCGGCGGTCCACAAGTAAGATTTTTCGTTCAGTTCCGTGTCGGGAAACTCGGTAATAAGACGGTAAAAGAGGTCCGTGGCGGTTTCATAATCTTTGGTTTCGTAGCGCGCGAGCGCCAATCCCTTCAATGCCCGGCCCGTGTAAGGACCTTTTGGATCCGTTTCAAAAGCCCGCGAGTACGATTCGATAGCTTTAACGGGATCCTTTCCTTCGCGAACCAGATAATCGGCAATGCGCAGGTACGCCTCGGCAACATGGGGGCCTTCAGGGAAGGAGTTCAGAATCTCCTCAAACACATCGGCGCTTTCCTTGTACTTTTGCATGTTATGGTACGTGATGGCCATGCGGTACAGCATTTCTTGCCGCACCGCTGGGTCGGTGGCCGTCTTGAGAATTCGCTTGTATTTCTCGATAGCATCTCCGAAAGACGCCTGCAGAAATTCCTTATCAGCGACCCGCAACATGGCTTGTTCGGTAAGCACATGCTCAGGATATTCTTTGGCAAATTGCTCAAAAATGCGCGCGGCTTCTTCGTTGCGGCCCAGTTCCTCGAGCATTTCGCCTTGTTTAAACAAGGCCTCTGGACCAAACTCACTGTCCTTATACTTCTCGGC
>JAWODE010000282.1:0-3459 GCA_046483455.1 Candidatus Hydrogenedentota bacterium
CGGCTCTGGTGATGTCCACCTGCGCGCAAAAAGGGATATCGGCTGCGAGGCCCGCGCGGCGCAATTTTTCGGCGTGGGGAGCGTTCTGGAAAAGGCCCTCGATGCCTTCCGTTTCTATACGTTCGCGCCAGCGTTGGAAAGCGTCGCGGCCTTCACCGATCGCACATCCCGAGCGCATGGCGATAACCACGGCGGCGACCCAGTCTTCCTGCGCATCGAAACCGGGGTCGTCCATCAGCCCGGCAGAGATTAAAACGACGTCCGTTTGAAGGGTGGCCGCTGCGCGCGCGACCGCGGTGGCGTTCACGGTAGCGCCCATATAAGCGGCATGGGCGCCCCACGAGTCGACCAGGCGGCCCGCGCCGGTCGTAGTGGTAAAAATTACGGGCCGTCCGCGCGCGGATTGGACAGTGCGCGGACTGTTGCCGTAGTCGAACCCTTCGGGGGGTAATCCGCCGCGTTCGCCGTAGAGGAGGGCGTCTTTGAAATCGTCGCGCGCGGCATAGGCGTCGGCCACTTCGCGGACAGCCAGCATTTCGGTGGCGCCCGCATCGAACAACATGGCGGCAGTGGTGCTCGCGCGAAGGGCATCGACCACGACGGCGGTGAGACCGTTTTCGCGGGCAAACGCACAGCCTCGAGCGCCTTCGATGAGATGAAACTGGATGCCGGTCATTCCGTGTTACGGGCGCTAGGCGTGTGCGCCGTCCTTTCGTTTTCTCAGAATGTCCCCGATGATTATCCCGCCGTGCTCGCGGCCATTTTCGACAAATACGGCGTTGGCTTCCTTGCCGGCGCAGAGCGTTCCGGCGACGTAGAGGCCGGGGGTGGTGGTCTCGAGGGCTTCGGTCAAACGTGGTTTTCCTGTCTGCTTATCCACGTCGGCGCCCGCCGCCTCAATGAGGGTGGTATCCGGCTCGAAACCGGTCATGGCCAGCACGCATTCAACCGGAACGCTGATGCGTTCGCCGGTATGGGCCCGCAGTTCGACTTCGTCGGGACGGATTTCCGCTACTTCAACGCCCCGGTGACAAATAATCGATCCTTCTTTGATGCGGTTTTCGATATCGGGTTCGATCCAGTATTTGGTCTGAAAGGATTGCTCGCGCATGGCGACGGTTACCCTGGCGCCCTCGCGATAGAGCTCGATGGCCGTTTCGGCGGCGGAGTTTCCCGCACCGATGACCAAAACCTCGTGGTCGGCGTAACCGTGGGCCTCGCGGTAGTAATGGGAGACATGGGGAAGGTCTTCGCCGGGCACACCGAGCAGCCGCGGGGTGTCGAAGAATCCCGTGGCAACAATGGCGTGGTGGGCGTTCCAGGTATAGCTGCGCTGAAATCTATCCCGGCCCGTAACACGGAATCCCGCGTCGCTACGTTTGACGGCGGTCACCGCGCAGTAAGTAACGATACGCAAACCGAAATACCGCACGAAAGCCTGGCAATACTTCAGATACTCGCGGCGCGTGGGATTCTTCTCGGTTACAACCATGGGGAACCCGCCGAGTTCGAGCTTGTCAAACGTCGAGAACCATCGCATGTACGTCGGGTGAGCCATCAACGCGCTGCAGACGGGTCCTTTATCGATGGCGACGGCGTTGAGCCCCGCCCGGTTCGCAGCATGCAAAGCTCCCAGCCCCGCGGGACCCGAGCCCACCACCACAAGATCGAGATGTTCGTCGATACCGTAGGTTTTCATAGCGCCTCTTTGAAGGTTTGCCCTTGAAAGGCCGAATTTTAACATAACAAGGAAATGGAAGCCCCTTTGCGTTCAAAACTTGCTATGCTCATGGTCTTTGGGATTTTGGGAGACGTCGTGCTCCACGGGCCGCGTCCGCGGCTATTCTAATTGCAACGCCGTTCCGGGGTTTTCACACCTATCACAGGCCGATATTGAGATTGACCGACACACCGAAGTTCCAGGCGCGGCCCATGCCGTGGAGGGCGACGATATGCACCTCGAGAGGCTCGAACTGGAGATCGAGTTTGCGCCGGTCAGGCATGGGCCATTCCATGTTGGTGCCTACTTCAAGGGCCTTCTTTGCCTTTTTCGGTAGATGGAAAGTAGTCACGTGTTTTTCAGGTTCGTTGTTTACGGCAATGAGATAGACGGTCCCCTCGTGTTTTCTGACGGTCCAGTTGAGCCAGTCTTCGTCGTCGGCCTCGATGGCGGGCGCTTTTTCGACGGACAGCAGTACTGGGGTCATCGCGGCAATGCCGGCGGTCACTTGCTTCACTTTGGGCCACTGCTCTT
Source organism: Candidatus Hydrogenedentota bacterium (assembly GCA_046483455.1). Classification (GTDB taxonomy): domain Bacteria; phylum Hydrogenedentota; class Hydrogenedentia; order Hydrogenedentales; family SLHB01; genus UBA2224. Next base: position 2,255 of record JAWODE010000282.1, read on the forward strand.
CGAACGGCGCCGTGGGGTCCCTGCGCAAATCGAACCAACTATAGAATACAAGTCCATTTGCGCCCTCGGCGATGCACTGCCACGCCATCGAGCGCATCTCATCAAGCGTCGGCGCGCGATACGTCTCCTTTTCTTCCGGTTCTTTTTTATAATTCGCCCAATTGAACACCTGCGGCACCATCCATACGGGCCGCGCGCCGCACACGGCGTTGACGGTCTTGCGCGTCCATTGGCCAGCCAGCGCCGCGGGACGGTTAGGGATGGGATAGGGGTCGGTCCCGATAACGTGAAATGTGGGCAGATACTGGCGAACATCGTCTACCTGATACAACACCACCCACGTGGGATGGTCCGGGTCGAGCCGCTCCATCAAATCGCGCCGGGCGGCAAGGCGGTCGAGCATACTCAGCGGCAGTTCGTCGTTGATGTACCACGCGAGCAAGGCGGGATGGTCCCGGAACGTCTCCAATTTCCGGCGGAGGAAGGGCTCTTCGTCTTCCCGGCTCTTGATGTGATCGGGGCAATACCGCGTGCCGTGGTAGATATCCTTAACCGAGTAAAGCACCTTGAGTCCGCGGGCTTCCGCCATGTCCATCTCTTCTTTTGTGGGCGACCCATACGGCATGAGGCAGTTAAAAGCGCTGTCGGCGTAGATATCGAATTGCTCCCCGTCGATGCGCGACCAATACATGCCGAGCGGGAAGAACGGTTCGCCGTCTACAATCAGGCGGTTGTGCTCGTCGACATCGACCTTCCGGGAAACGCGTTCGCCAAGCCGCGTGACGTTGAGGGTCTGGGAGGCGATCGCTTGGCCGGAGTCCTTATCCCTAAGGACGATCTCGAGACGGTTCTTGCCCTTGTCGAGCTTCCGCGCGCGCATCGAGATGTCGAACGAGGGCTCGGTAATCGTGTCGAGATGGTCCGTATGGGAGGGTTCCGAGGTGTTCTCCGCATACACGGCCCACTCGACCGCCACATCCGCCAACTCTTGCGCATAGTCGCGGAGATTCAGCTCAATGCACACGATCACGTCTTTCGGACCGTCACGAGTAATCTCGTTGCGGTAGTTCGGCGCTTTCAACACCAGGGATAGCGGGTTCTCGCGGTATTCCCGGCCGTCGGCCCACATCCCCTGCCGGGTGTGTTCGAGGTACTCCGCGGAGAAGCGTCGCACGGCCTCGCGTTCGGTGCGAGACGAATTAAAC
>JAWODE010000350.1:0-6297 GCA_046483455.1 Candidatus Hydrogenedentota bacterium
CACGCGGGCAGCGAAACGCGAGCCTTTCACCTTAACCGGAAGCCATAAGAGTATGACCGGCCGGTGAAAGCCCCAGTCCCACAACAGAATTGCCGGAACGACAGAATCGTTCTTGCGGGGCAAATCAAGTCGAATTGCCCGGCGGTTTGCATCTTTTGGCGGGTCCATGCTAGAGTTTTTAGTGTATTTACGGAGAGATGACCGAGTGGCTGAAGGTGGCGCCCTGCTAAGGCGTTGTGCGGGCAACCGTACCCCGGGTTCGAATCCCGGTCTCTCCGCCAGCTATTTTCCCCCGCCAACCGCAGAAATTGGCGGGGTTTTTGCATTTTTCCGGTCATTTGCGCAGGGTTAGGATGGCTATGCCTCTGCCCGCGCATTCTGCGTTCTCGGACAAGCGCCTGATATGTCTCCGGGCAAAGCGGAAATCACGCAGCTTGGTCAAGGCCGCCCGGATGGGGTTCGAGGAAATCGCTGGAAGATATTGCGTCTCGTACCAGCCGGGCGGGTCATCCGCCCATCGGCTTGTGGATATCCGCTTCAACCCACTGGGCTCGACCAGCCGTTCCTGAAGCGTTTGTTCGTCGTAAACGTAGGAGAAAAATACGCGGGCGCCGTCTTTGGGCTGATAGCCGTAGGGGTCGCGGTCGAGCCAGATTTCACGAAACTCCGGACCGATGGGAACGGTAATAACAGCAGTTCCTCCGGCTTGAAGCACGCGGCCGATTTCCTCGAGGGCTTTGGTGTCACCCTTGCCGCCGATGTGTTCGATCACGCTCACACTGTACACGAAGGGAAGGGAGTTGTCTGGATACGGGAGGGCGCGTGCATCGAATATAGGGGGCGTCACGATGCCTGGGCGCGCCGCCCGAGCATACACGGCCACCTCGTCGCCGATGTGGCGCACGATGTCACCGGCAATAACCTTCGCCCCGAACCGCCGGGCCAGAACCAGCGACAGCAACTTTGGGCTCCCGATGTCGAGAACCGGTGTTCCCCCACAATAGGCGTTTAACACCGCTCCGAACTCGACATACCGCCAGAGGTCCACCGGGCAGAGGATAAGCCGCAACGCGTGGCGGAGAGTCTTCGTGTTTCCCATGCGCACGATATTGCGCAGACCACAACACATGCCTTCCCACCAGAGGGCGCGCATCGTTATTTCTGCCATTTTTCCCTCCGACGGTCAGTTAAACAGGGATAGTGGAACGTGAGTCGTTCGGTTCACGCCCTGACAATGAAGATAGAGACCACTGGCGAGAGCGGCGGTCCCACACCATTTCCGGTCCCAACAAGTAAGGGACCGATTCCACGATTTCCGCTTCGCGTGCGTTGGTGCCCATTTCGTCTCTTTCCGCGCAGTGTAGAGCATCGGGGGGAATCAGACAATGGTCAGAGAGAATTCGCGAAATTTCAGAGGATCAACATCGCGTCTCCGTAGGAATAAAAGCGGAAACGCTCGTTCACGGCGAAGCGGTAGGCATCGAGAACGAACTCCGTGCCCCCAAACGCGCAAACAAGGGCGAGCAGACTTGAACGCGGCAAATGGAAATTGGTCTGGAGGGCATCCACGGCCTGAAATTCATACGGGGGATAGATGTAGCAGTCGGTTTCGCCGCTTCCTGGGTGGAACTCACCGTCCCGGTACTGGGTTTCAAGCACCCGCGTAACCGTCGTGCCCACTGCGGCGATGCGCCCGCCCTCGCCGCGCGTTGTGTTCAACACGTCGGCGCATGCATCGTCCAGCGTAAATTGTTCAGGTTCAAGCACATGGTCTTCGAGACACTCCGTCTGAATGGGCCGAAACGTGCCGTAGCCCACGTGAAGGGTGAGAAACGTGCGGTTTACTCCCCTTGCCTCCAAGTCGCTAAACACCTCTTCGGTGAAGTGCAAACCGGCTGTTGGCGCCGCCACCGCGCCCGGAGCGTTTGCATAGATGGTCTGGTACCGGGTGAAATCGGAGGCCTCCGGCTTGTCCCGATGAATATACGGGGGCAACGGCACTTCGCCGGCCTCCTCGAGCAGTTCCAGCACATTATGCCGCGCGAACGAGACGTGCCGGCGGCCTCCCGGCAAGCGTTCTCCAACGGTAGCCTCGATGCCGGGGGCAATGTGCACCGGCGTGCCGGGTTTGACCTTGGACGACGGCCGCACCAGGGCATCCCACGCGCCCGGGGCGGTCTCGTGAAGCAGAAACACCTCGATCCGGCCGCCCGTAGGTTTTCGTCCGCGAAGACGCGCGCGAATGACACGCGTATCATTGAGCACGAGACCGTCGCCCGCGCGTAGGTAGTGTGCCAGATTACGAAAAACATCCGCTTTCATGGACTTGTCCGCCCGATTGAGCACCAGCAAGCGCGACTCGTCGCGCCGGTCGCAAGGATGCTGCGCGATAAGCTCTTCGGGAAGCCTGTAGTCAAGTTCTGACGTTTTCATAGGTGATGAGGCCGATTTATCCGCGGCCCGAGTCCTTCCGTGCGGCGTTCTGTGCCAAAGCGATGCCCCCAAGCACACCGGATTTGTCGCCAAGTCCGGGAGCCACAATATACCGGTCGATGTGCTCGAGTATGGCCGATGACTGGACATATCCATTCAAGAGTTCGAGTACCTTGGCGCGAATTCGGGGGAAAAGCGAGTTCCGTTGCATCACCCCGCCGCCGAGAATAATGCGTTGAGGAGATAATGTGCAGATGAATCCCATCAAGGCCAGCGCGAGATACTTGGCTTCGAGATTCCAGGCCGGATGGTCATCCGGCAATTCCTCGGCGCGCATTCCCCAACGCTTTTCGATCGCCGGCCCCGCTGCCAAACCTTCGAGGCAATCACCGTGGTATGGACACGCGCCTTGAAAGGGGTCCTCTTCCTCGTCGTGTGGGAGACAGACATGCCCCATCTCGGGGTGAATGAGGCCGTGCATCAGGTTGCCCCGGATAAGACCGCCGCCGCCGATGCCCGTGCCGACGGTGAGATAAATAAACGTGTCGAGTTCCTGCGCGGCGCCCCAGCGGTTTTCGGCTAACGCCGCTCCGTTGACGTCCGTATCGAAACCCACCGGGACGCCGAGTTCTTCCCCAAGACGACTCGCGAAGGGCGTTTGGCCCCAGCCCGGCTTGGGCGTCGAGGTGATATAGCCCCACGTCGGCGAACCCGGATCGGGGTCGACGGGCCCAAACGAACTGATACCGACCGCTGTAATCACGTCGTGCTTCCCTTGTTTCTTAAAGTAGGCGATGCAGCGGCCGATTGTTTCTTCGGGCGTGGTCGTGGGAAAACGCTCTTCTTCGCGCAAATCATCGGGACCCGACCCGATGGCGCACACAAATTTGGTGCCACCCGCCTCGATACCGCCAAAGGTTGCCATACTACGGTCTCCTTAATACTCACTTTCTTTTGTGCCTCCTGAACAGGGCGACTATAGGGGGCTATTCGGGGGGGTGTCAATATAATTGCGCGCGATCCGGCATTGCGCCCCGTGTTTCTGGGGTCATCGTACAAACCGCCGCATCGCTTACGAGTGTTCACTTACGTGCTTGCATCGCGTAGTGAAGACCGAGGATACTCGAAGGGTTTCAGATGCTTGGATGAAAGGCGCCAGTGTTTGGCGGATAAGACGCACGAGGTAGGATCATGATGAGAGTTCGCATGGTGGTTGGCGTTGTGATTGGGTTACTCGCGGTGTTTTGGACGACGGGCCCGGCGGAGGCTTTGGAAGGAGAGGAAACCATGACGGTTGGCCGGTTGCGGTGCGAATATCTGAAGAATCCTCTCGGCATCGACGCCAATCCGCCGCGATTGAGCTGGATCGTCGAGTCCGGGCACCGCGGGGCGAAACAGACGGCATACCGGATTCTGGTGGCTTCGACTTCCCAGAACCTGGCAAACAACAAGGGTGATCTCTGGGACAGCGGGAAGGTAAGTTCGTCGGACAGTGTGTTGGTCCCCTACGCGGGGAAAACGCTGAGTTCACGACAGCGGTGCTACTGGAAGGTAAAGGTCTGGGACCAGACCGGAAACGAAAGCGCATGGAGCCAACCGGCCACATGGAGCATGGGCCTGCTCGAATCCGATGATTGGCAGGGAGATTACATCGGCATGGATGCCGAGCAGGGGAATCCCGAGTTTCCCTGGTTGCGAAAGACCTTTGAGATAAGCGGGAAAACCACAAATGCGCGCGTGTACGTGAATCCGCTCGGCTATTATGAACTGTACATCAACGGCGAAAGAATCGACGATGCGGTGTTGTCGCCGGCGGTGTCGCAGTTCAACAAACGGTCGTTCTATCTCACCCACGACGTGACTTCCCATCTGCAACAAGGCCCGAATACGATCGCGCTCTGGATGGGACGGGGCTGGTATGCGGAAGGCTTGCCGGGCGTTGCCTACAAGGGGCCGCTGGTGCGGGCACAACTCGAAGCGGAAACGGCGGATGGCGAGCGCATAACCGTGGCGACCGATGCAAGCTGGAAGGCGCAGCCGAGTGCGTTCACCCGCATCGGCAAGTGGCGGTCCGGCCACTATGGGGGCGAGCGCTACGATGCCCGAGCGCATAACCCGGCGTGGGCGGCCCCCGACTTCGATGCGCGCGGGTGGTCCAACGCGGTCGTGGTCGAACCGCCCGAGCACACGGTTTCGGCGCAGCCGGTCCAGACCAACGCGGTATTACGGCGCTACGAACCCGCTCATCTGCGCTTTTTATCGGACAACGTGTGGCTGGTTGATTTTGGGACGAACCTGACCGGCCTGTTTGACATCACCTTCACCGGTCTAGCGCCGGGACAATCAGTGAAAATGGAATACGCCGACCGGTATACGGGCGGCGAGTTCAATACGTTCAGCCAGGTCGACGAATACCTCGCCAAGGGCGGCGATGCCGAAACCTTCCGCAATCGCTTTAATTACCATGCTTTCCGGTATGTGCGCATTACCGGGGTCGACGTCCCCTCGCAGACTAAGGAAATCGCGGCGTATCTGGTGCGACCGGATTTCCCCGTGTACGGCAGTTTCGCGTGTTCAAATCCGGTGTTAACGAACGTGCATGACATGGTCCATTACACCCTCGAATGCCTCAGCCTCGGCGGGTATCTCGTGGATTGCCCCCACATCGAGCGGCTGGGATACGGCGGAGACGGCCAGGCAAGCACACCAACGGCCATGACGATGTTCGGCATGGGGCCGCTCTATAAAGCATGGCTCGCTGACTGGCGCGACTGCCAGCGTCCTGACGGCGGCATGCCCCATACGGCGCCCAACCCGTGGCATGCGGGAGGAGGACCTTATTGGTGCGGGTTTATCATCGCGGCCTCATGGGAAATGTACCAGGATTACGGCGATGCACGCATTCTCGAGACGAACTACCCGGCCATGCAGCAGTGGCTTGGTTATGTCGAGGAATACACGAAAGACGGCCTGCTGCGGGAATGGCCGGAAGTCGATTATCGAAACTGGTATCTGGGCGATTGGGCGCGGCCCAACCGGCGCGAGAAAGAGGCCGAGAAATCGGTCGATCATGTTAACAACTGCTTCGTAGTCCAATGCTACGATTGGATGGCCGAGATCGCCACGGTGCTCGAACGCCCCGAGGATGCCGAGCGATACGCACAAGAGGCCGATGCCCGGCGGAAACGGGTTCACGAGGCATTTTATGACCCCCAGCGGGAAACGTATGTGGATGATACCCAATTGGACTTGGCGTATCCGTTGCTGGTGGGGATGGTTCCCGACGGTCTGCGCGAAGCCGTGAAGAAACGTCTTGAAGAGAAAATACTGGTGGAATACAACGGCCATCTGGATGTCGGGCTGGTGGGCGTGCCGTTACTCACGGAAACCTTGCTTCAATTGGACCGAAACGACCTCATCTTCGAATATACCAACAAAGAAACTTATCCCGGCTGGGGATACATGCTGGCCAATGGCGCGACGACTACCTGGGAACACTGGGATGCCCACCGCTCGCACATCCACAACTGTTATAACGGCATCGGCGCCTGGTTCTACCGTGGACTGGCCGGCATACGGCCCGATACGGACGCGCCGGGGTACGCGCACTTCGTATTGAAGCCCGCCGTCGTCGGGGACGTTTCGTGGGTCAGCGCGCGGCAGGATACGGTGCGGGGCGTTATTGAAAGCGTGTGGCGCGTTGAAGACGGACGCTTTGTCTGGGACGTGCGTATCCCCGCCAATACCTCCGCGACGGTGATGGTGCCCACGAGCACGCCCGGCGCCGTGACCGAGTCGGATACACCTGCAGCGGAAGCGAAAAGCGTGAAACTCGTGCAAGGCAAGGACGGCCGCGATGTGTTT
>JAWODE010000579.1:0-4525 GCA_046483455.1 Candidatus Hydrogenedentota bacterium
TCGGTAACACGGTTCAAGCGTGTCGGCGACCTGCCGGAGCGCATCCCATCCGCGCACGCGCGCATCTGCGGTGTGGATGCGCTGATACACGAGGCTACCGAATCCGGCAAGACCCTCGGCGATGTGTTTGCGGAGTGTCAAAAGGCTTACAGCACCATGCGTTTTTCTGCGACGGAGTGGCATAATCATCATCAGGGAGGAACGACGGGCTACGCGGGCCGCACGTGTAAGGCATCGCCCAACGAGTCTTTTCCTATCCTCGACGCTAGTTGGGAAAAGAGGGCGCGGGACATTACGGGCATCGATGTGGTCTTTGGTCAGGTTTTCGCATGGAATCCTTCGGCCCCCGGCGTGAAATCGGAGGATACGTTTCTCTTGATGCCCGATGGCGCCAAGGAGATCGTTACGCGCACACCCGCACTTCCCCGCGTTGATCTCACCGCCGTACTTGGACGCAAGACGGACGTGATCAAGTCCGGTATCGCCGAGTCCTGAACGGGTATGCGCTGAGAATAGAAAACAGAATACCGGTTGCGCCGTTTGGACAATAAAGAGAGGTTGCTGAAAAGGTGTAAAGGGTTCAGCGTGCTTTGAACAGGCCACGGCGTTTTCGCCGATAGGAGATGCCCCCGCGCTTTCGCCGTGTCTTCGCACCGGGCGGCTGGTACAACGAAATAACAGGCACGGCGCCTTCCCACTCCGCACGAGGCAGGTTTCGCGTTAAGGCGCGCTCGATGGCCTCGAGGGCCAAATGATCGGTCGGGCTTACAAACGTAATGGCGTCTCCTTCGGCGCTGGCCCGGGCCGTCCGGCCAATGCGATGGATGTAGTCCTCGGGATTCTCCGGGATATCGAAATTGATGACATGGCTAACGGCCTCGATGTCGAGGCCGCGAGCGGCCACGTCGGTCGCGACCAAGTAGCGGTATTTGCCCGAGCGGAATCCGGTAAGGGCTTCGTTACGTTGGCGCTGCGACCGGTCGCCGTGAATGGCCTGTGCCTTGAATCCGGCTTTTCGCAGCGCCTTCGTGACCCGTTCGGTGCGAGGTTTGGTACGCAGAAAGACCATGGCCGAATCGACGTTCTTTTCGCGCAGCAACTTCTTCAGCAAGGGGAGTTTTCCTTCGGGATTCACCGTATAAACGAGTTGGCGTACCGTTTTGACCGGCTTGGCGATTTGCCCGACTTCAAGGCGTTGGGGGTCCTCCAGAAATTCATCCGCCAGCCGGGCGATTTCCCGCGGAAAGGTAGCCGAACACATAATGGTTTGACGTTCTTCGGGCAGTTTTCGAAGGATTTTTCGTATGTCCGGAAGAAATCCCATATCGAGCATGCGGTCCGCTTCGTCGAGGACAAGAATCATCAGGTTATTGAACTGGACATTCCCCCTGCCCATATGGTCTAAGAGACGGCCGGGCGTTGCTACTATCACGGCGACGCCTTTCTTGAGGGCGTTGATTTGAGGCTTGTACCCCATGCCGCCGTACAAGGCAGCGCTTCGAATGCCAAGAGGTTTGCCCGCGGCTACGAACACCTCGTGCACCTGTTGCGCGAGTTCCCGGGTAGGCGCCAAGACCAACATCATGTTTCGGCGAATGCGGCCTTCCGCAAGGCGCATGAGCGCGGGCAACGCGTAGGCCAGGGTCTTACCCGTGCCTGTCTGGGCCACTGCAACGACATCGCCACCGGCTAACGCCACTGGTATTGTCTCGCGCTGAATCTGGGTAGGTTCGCGTATTTCCTGGGTTTCCAGAACCCGAAGGAGGCGGGGATCCAAACCAAAATCTTCGAATTGCATATATACTCGCTAAATCGTGATCTTAAGCATTATCACGTTGCCGCCTGGTGAAAACTGTACCGGCGCCGAGGACGGGGATTAAAACTCACTATAGTTGAATTATATCAGATTTCGCACCTGTGCAAATAGTAACAAGTTCGGGTGATAGCCGGCGCTTCTCGAAATTTGCCTCATGGTCTATACTTCGGTAGCCTACGTGCTGATTGGACCTGAGGAGCATGCCGTATGAATCTTACGCCGGTGATTTGGCGCGAAGAACAACTCTATATAATCGACCAAACGCTGTTGCCGCTCGAGTACCGGGAAATTCGCCTTGATTCAGTCGAGGCCGTCTGGGAAGCAATACGAACGTTGAGGGTCCGAGGGGCACCCGCAATAGGCGTCTGTGCAGCTTTTGGCCTTGTGGTGGCTTTGCGGGAAAGAGCGCCTCGCGATGTCGCTGGGGCCTTGCAGGCCGTGGACGAGGCCGCCGATCATCTGGACACGGCGCGCCCCACCGCGGTGAACCTGTCCTGGGCCTTGCGGTGCATGCAGCAGGTGGCCCACGAACAGGCCGGTGCCCCTTCCGTAAAAGCCTTCGTGGACCGGCTTGAAGCGGAGGCCTGCGCCATTCGTGACGAAGATACCGCTTGCTGCCGGCGTATTGGCGACCATGGGGCGCCGCTGATTCCGGAAGGGGGCGGAGTGTTGACTCACTGCAATGCCGGGGCGCTGGCGACAAGCGCCTACGGCACGGCGCTCGCCGCAATGTACCGCGCCCATGAACAGGGGCGTTCCTTCTACGTTTACGTAGATGAAACTCGTCCCTTATTGCAGGGGGCCCGGTTGACCGCTTGGGAATTGATGCGCGCCGGGATATGCGTTACACTTATCTGCGATAATATGGCCGCACAACTTATGCGTGAGGGTCGGGTGCAGCTTGTGCTCACCGGCGCGGACCGTATCGCCGCAAACGGGGATGCGGCCAACAAAATCGGCACGTACGGGTTAGCGGTGCTGGCACACGCTCACGCGGTGCCTTTTTACATCGCGGCTCCATTGTCGACATTCGATCTATCGGTAGCCGGGGGGGAAGCCATTCCCATTGAACAACGGGGGGCGGAAGAAATCACGGAGGGATTCGGGAAACGAACGGCTCCGGAAGGCGTTGACGTATATAATCCGGCTTTTGACGTCACGCCGGCGTCTTTCATTACGGGCTTTATTACCGAGGCGGGAATCTTGCAGCCGCCCTTCCCGAACGCCATCACGGATTGCTTCAGACAGCACGCGCAAGCAAAGTAGGATTCGCCCGGATGCTCAAGAAGCTTGTAGAAGCCATCGCCAACACTCCTCAAGACGGGTTCGACGAGATTTCTCTCGAGGATGCCGCGTTGGGCCGCACATGGTGCGAGGCTCAAAAGCGGCGGGGAAAAAAGAGCGAAGTATGGGAGAAGGTCGAGGCCCAGCTCGAAGCATGGCTGACCAAGCACAAACGCCCGCAATGGGATACCGAGGGCCATCGGTACCAGTGGGTGTTGCGCGACCTCATAGACACGGTTCAGACCGGCGACCTGTCCGACTTGGAACGGGACGAACTGGATTTTTTGAGTTGGGCCTACACCTTGGCCGACCGCCTCGAGGACCGGACGGCCTATGCCCGGGTGCGGTCTCTTCTCGCCCCTTACCTGAACGAAATCGAGGTGCGCCGTAAAGAGATGCCGCGGCGCGTCAAGTTGCGGGCCCTCGCGAGCCATGTCTCTTTCCTTGAGACCAAGGACATCGAGGAAGCGCCTCCAGCGACGTTTCGGACGATTGCGGGCATCCAAATCTCGGCGCGCGGTCCACTGCTCAGGTGTTCGGGGCATGTCAAGCTCCTCGGCAATGTTCCCGACGACTGCACCCTTGTTGTTGAGAACGGCTGTTGCAGCGTGACGGGGTACGTTATGGGCCGTCTTGCGGTCACCTATGACTGTGACATTCGTCGCAATATTTCGGGTACCGTTATCTCGAGTTTGGGAAACATCCGCGCCCGGAACGTCATCGACCAGGCCTACCTCGTGGCGAAAGCGGGAAGTGTTCATGTCCGGCGGGTCGAGAATCCGAAACTGTTGTTCGCCGGGCAACGCCTGGTCGTGCGGGACACGATTCGTCGCGGCAACATCATTGCGTGCGATATAGACGTTCACGAGGAAGTGCTCGGCGGGCGCATTCAGATATCGCGTTGCTTGACGGGCGGCCGGTTTCGCGCCACGCCCGCCCTGCCGCTCGAGATCATCTTCCGGAAGCATTTAACGGCGGGCGATTTCGGGGGGACGCCTACCAACGAGGCATCCCGGCTTTCGTCGGAGGTCCTCCGGCTGAAGACGCGCATCCTCACGCTCGAGTGGGTTATCAAATGTCTCGATAGTGAAATCGAGCGCCTTTCAGAGAATGCGCTGTATTTCATCCTGACCAACGAAGCTACGCAAAAACAAGCGGATGCCATTCGGCGTGCGAAAGGCAGACTTGACATCATCGACCGCATCATTCAGGGCCTCCTGGGGATGGCCTATGCCATTGCGGAACGCGCGGCCGAACGTTCCGGAATTCTCGGGAGAGGCGGGCCGGACGCTCATGGGGAGATTGACGTCATGTTTGGCGTAGCCGATGCCGTACTCACCGAGTTGGGCTCGATGGCGTCTGACGAGCGCGATGTCCACGCGTTCATGAAGCGGGTTGCCGACATTCGTGATGGGTTTCGGAATG
>JAWODE010000352.1:0-2829 GCA_046483455.1 Candidatus Hydrogenedentota bacterium
AACGCGCTCTGCAAATTCCGGTCGGCCTGATCAAGAATGCCCGGGGCGGCGCGGCGATGGAAGGCCTGGTGTCGCAGGACAAGTTCTATGATCACCCCAAGGCCAAGCGCTACGCGAAGCATATCGAGAAGAAAATTGCTGAGTTCGATGTCCGGGCGGAGGCCCTGCGGAAGTGGAAGGCGCAGCTCAAGAGCGCAAAGCGGAAAAACAAGCCCGAGTCGGAGTGGCCGGAGAAACCGGACCATGCCGAGAATCTCGGCTCGTCGATCCCTGGCAAGCGTCCAAAGGATCGGGCCAGTGTCTACAACGGCATGTTCGGCGCCTTCAAGGGATACAACATCAAGGGTGTGCTGTTTCACCACGGCTACGACAATGCCATGGTCAAGGGAAGGTGCCGGCCCAAGTTCTACCGCGTTTTGATGAAGCTGATGATCGACGGGGTGCGCGAAGACTTCAACGATTCGGATTTGCCGTTCGGCGTGATTGGGTTTTGCGCCGCCGGGAAGTCTCAGAATAGAACCAATTTCGAAGCGAATGCCTATAAGTACACCGGTGGCGCCGCCTTCATCCGCGATGCGCAACGACTCGCGTTGACCGACCTCGACAACCCGGAGAATACCGCGTTTATCCCCGCTTACGACCTCCAATATCCCTCCTACCATCCGCACAACAAACGTGAGCTTGGGGGGCGTGCCGCGCGTTGGGCCCTAAGTGAACTCTACGATGCGAATAAGGTTTTTTGGAGGACCGCGGAGCTGGTATCATTGGAGCGTCGCGGCGATGAGATGGTCCTCACCTTCGACAACAGAGTGGTGACGGTTGACCAGGACCCCATCCTGCGTGGCTTCTCAATCGCCGGCGAGGACGGCCAGTTCTACATGGCGCACGCTCGCAACAAGGCCGAGGGTGGCTATTACAACCGAACCAAGGTCGTCCACGTCTGGAGCCCGCTGGTCGACGAGCCGGTCGCCGTCCGCTATGGCTGGGCAGTGGCCCCGATGGGCAATCTCAAGGTGAACGGTCACCCGCATCTTCCTCTCCACAGTTTCCGCACTGACGACTGGGACTATCCGGAGAGCGAGGATCCCACTGAGAGCGCGGTGACTGGCAGTAAAATGAAAGAAATGCAGAAAGATGCGGCCGAGCGGCTCGAATACCGCCGCACCGAGGAGGCCAAGCGCGCCCTCGAGATCATGGAGCGCCTGAAGACGCTCGGGCATGACGATAAGTAAACGCGGCAGCACAAGGATTTTAAAGAGGATTAAAATGATGAACAAAAGCATACGCGAATTTCCGAAGTCAGTGGTGATGGGGTTGGTTTGTCTGGGCATGTCGAATTTCTCGGTTGCAGGGAACCGACCGGATGATCTTCCCAACATTGTCTTCTTCCTTGTGGATGATTTCGGCAAAGGGGCGCTGCAGAGCATGGGTAGCGACCTGCATGAAACACCGAACATAGACAGATTGGCGGAGAGCGGCATGCGCTTTACCGACGGCTATGCGGCCTGCACTGTCTGCTCACCCAGCCGGGCCGCTATCCTCACCGGGCGATATCCGGGCAGGACGCGTATCACGAACTGGATTCCGGGGAACGCCCGCAAGAATGCGAAACTTAAGATCCCTGATTGGCAGATGCACATGGAACACGACTGGCTGCTCCTGCCCGAGGCGCTCAAGAAGAGCGGTTATACCACAGGGTTCTTTGGCAAGTGGCATCTGATGCCGGTCAAAGACAAGAAAGGCATGCAGGAGCATTTCCCCGCGAATCACGGCTTTGATGTGAACATCGGCGGGCGTGAGTGGGGCCATCCGAAGGGCAGGGGGAAGTATTTTCACCCATTTGATATGCCCAACGTAGAGAGCAAACCGGGTGACTATCTGACGGACCGGTTGACTGATTACGCTGTCGATTTCATCGCACAGAACAAGGAGGCGCCGTTCCTGCTCTACTTCTCATACTACACGGTGCACAGGCCGATCATGGGTCGACCGGACCTGGTGGAAAAGTATAAGCGGAAACTGGCCACCGGTGAGTATGATCAGAGCAACCCAGCCTACGCGGCGATGGTGGAGAGTCTTGATATGAGCGTGGGGCGAGTGATGACGGCACTCGAAGACCGGGGCCTGGAGAAGAACACAATTGTCATATTCACGGGCGACAATGGTGCTGCCTACCATGCCTATACGGGTGGATTTAGAAATCGCAAGGGGTTCTCGCATGAGGGCGGAGTGCGTGAACCGGTGATCTTCTCGTGGCCGGGAGTCATCAAAGGGGGAACGACGAGTGACGTGCCCATGACCGGTACGGATTACTATCCCACGCTGCTCGATCTTTCCGGGCTGCCGCTTGAGAAAGACCAGCACGTGGACGGCATCAGCCTGGCGCCGGTCCTGCGGGGCGAAACAGCTGTGATGCCTGAGCGAAGCCTGTTCTGGCATTATCCGCACTACCACCGGACGAACCCCTACGGAGCCATACGGAAGGGTAAATGGAAGCTGATCGAGTTTTTTGAGGACGGTGCGCTGGAGCTGTATGACCTGGAGAAAGACAGAGCGGAGACCACAAATCTGGTCGAGAGTGAACCGGAAGTCGTAAAGGCTCTTTTACAGGAGCTGAAGGATTGGCGCACCTCCGTTGACGCACAGATGCCAACACCGGCAGTGAATGCGGAATGACGAATCCTTTATGACTTATTGCAATAGAGCAAACTACAGGAGTATCGAAAATGATGACCCGCAGCATACGATTGGGAGCTAGTATTCTTTTTCTTGTAACCGTTCACCCTAAAAAGAGCAGTTGACTTGCGCACGGAAACACTTCAACGCTCA
>JAWODE010000370.1:0-8526 GCA_046483455.1 Candidatus Hydrogenedentota bacterium
GCTAACGCGGCTTTGCAACACTTTTTGAGCCGAGGTAATTCCCTGGATTCCTATGCGGACCCACGTGGCACTCCGGAGTGGCCTATCTGCCGAGCCGGCGTTTCTCTCGGGTAAACCGTAGCGGGCATCTAAATGCAGGGCATGCGATTATACGAGCAATTACAGTAAGCGTTGTTTTGGTTAAAATGGCGTTTGAAGGGCTTGCGGGCGAAGCGCCTGAGCCGCCGCCGCGTGCGTTTGACTCTCCCGCTGCAGGCACCCTACAATACCAACTCGCTACGCTTGAAGCTGAAATTTCGCTGCGGAACGACTGGACGCACAAAGCACTGTGCCCCGAGGTTTATGCAACTCCACAGCGTGGCCCGCTCGGGCGTTCGTATCAATTGCGCAAAGGGTTCTCCTGCATGGGGAATGAAGCGGAGGAATTACCATGGCGTCTCTGGCAGACTTGGACATCAGCAAACCGTTTGTGGCTACGGTGGTCAGCAACGAACGTATTACACCGGAAAGTTCCGACGAGGATATCCGTGAAATCGTGATCGAGCTGGACGAGGAGGATTTTTCGTACAACGTGCTCGACAGCATTGCGTTGCTGGTGCCGGGCCCGCACGAATTCGGCAACGAGTACCATATACGTTTGTACACCATCGCGGGTGGGGAGAAAACCTCGGACGGGAAAACGCGCCTGACAGTCTGCGTGAAGCGGTGCTTCTACATCGACGATTACAGCGGCGAAAAGTACGAGGGCAAGGCGTCGAACTATTTCTGCGATCGCAAACCCGGCGACAAACTGACCATGGCCGGTCCGTACAAGAGCGTCTTCAGTATCCCCGAGGACGAAAACGCTAATCTGCTGATGGTGGGATTGGGGACCGGTATTGCGCCGTTTCGCGCGTTTGTGCGGCATATCTATGACGAACGTGGCGGCTGGAAAGGCAAGGTTCGCCTGTTTTTTGGGGCCAAAACCGGTCTCGAAATGATCTACATGAACGACGAGCGCGATGACTTCGCCAATTATTACGACGAGGAAACATTCAAGGCCTTCGAGGCAGTGAGTCCCCGGCCCGCATTCGATGAACCTGCCGCACTGGGGCAAAGCATCGAGAATAACGCCCAGGAAGTGTGGGACATGGTCCGTGATCCCGATACGTACGTGTACGTGGCGGGTCAGGAAAAAGTGGGCGAGCTGCTTGAAGAAGCCATGGCCAAGATTGCCGGCGGCAAAGAAAAGTGGGAGAAACGTAAGGCCGAATTGAAGGCCGGTGGCCGCTGGATGGAAATAATGTATTAGCGGCCTAAACCGGAAAACTGGATTGTTCGAGGCGTCCTCGCCAGCGGGATGCCTTTTTAATTATGAAAAGATCTCATTTGTGATCGTGCTGTTCGGTTTCTCACGTCTGCCGCATGAGGTTTGTTTTCCCGGCGCTCAGGCGGCTTTCCGTTCGTTCGCTTGATTACTTCAACCTCACCGTAGACTTCCGGCTTACGAAAGTGTGGCTTATGGTTTTCTGCCGTAATAGTCGTAGGTGTCGAAAATGGCGCCGTGGCCGAAGATGCGCGGATCGCCGGTTCCGCGAAGATACCCGTGTAGTTCGGACCGGAGCGCGAGACGTGTCTGTTCATACGCTTTTTCGCCGGCCACATTCTTCACCTGATACGGGTCTTTCTTGAGGTCGTAGAGTTCCTCGGCCGGTCGTTTTTCGAAGGCGAGTTCGAAAGCGCGCTTTACCGCGGGCTCGTCTTTGTGCTCGATGATATAGCTTTTTGTGGGCGAACGTTTCCGTCCTTCTGGAGCGCCGTCCACGTCGTTGAAGTATTTCTCGGGCCGCCCGGCCGGGTACCGGTCGGGGGCGAAGTTTTGAATGTAGAGGTATTCGTGGGTGCGAACGGCTCTACAGGGATATCCCGTGCCGCCCTCGCGCAGCACATGGCGTTCCCGGCCGCAAAAAACACGGTCGCGGGAAGGATCAATCCGCCCTGACTGGCCTGTCTTCAACAACGGCAGCAGACTGCGCCCCGTCGCGGCATTGGGCGGCTCGACGCCCACTGCTTCAAGAAAGGTCGGGGCGAGGTCGGTATGGCTGACAAGATCGTCGATTACCGCGCCTGCCGGGATGCCCGCCGGCCAACGGACCGCCAGGGGCATGCGCACGCCGTGATCATAAAGGGTTCCCTTCCCCCGCGGAAATGGCAAGCCGTTGTCGCTCGTGATCACGACCAGCGTGTTGCCGGCCTCGCCCAGTTCTTCCAAGCGCTGCAATACCTCTTTTACGTCTTTGTCGAATCGTTCCACCTCGATGGCGTAATCCAGCAGGTCACTCCGTACTTCAGGCACGTCCGGCAGGAAGGGCGGAACGTCGACATCCTCGAGCCTTTTGCCCGCTGCTTCGCCCGAGCCGGGTTCATAGGGCCGATGGGGGTCCGTACTGCCGTACCAAAAACAGATTGGCGCGCCTTCCGGCCGGGCTTCGAGGAAGGCTTCGAAATTTGAATATCGCTTACCGGCAGGATTCCTGCTGCGCCCCCCGGCTTCAAAATCGCCCGGTCCCCAGCCTTTACGGCAAAAGCCTACATGGTATCCCGCGGTTTCGAGCAAATCCGTATAGGGTGTGAATTTTGCCGGCAATGTGCTCCACAAATTGGCGCCCTCCTCGAGCCGCCAGAAATCCTGGCCCGTCAGTAACGCGCCGCGGGATGGAGTGCACGAAGGAGCGGAACAGAAACAATGGGTAAACAGCGCGCCCTGCTTTGCAACGCTATCGAAGACCGGCGTTTGCACGTATTGGGAACCCAGAATGCTGGTCGAGAACCATGATTGATCGTCCGAGATGGCCACTACAATGTTGGGCCGGCTGCGAGCATGTTTCGGCGCGCCGGTACCGGGAGCCTCGTCTTCATTTGTTGCCGCCAGTGCCGGCGCCGCCAACAGGGTTGCTGTCATTGAATGGAGAAAATTACGCCGTCGCATCAGATGTCCTCCCGGATAGCGTGGGTCCGTCCTTGATATCCCTTGAGACTCACTTAAGGAGAATATCACGTATACCATCAGGAGGCCATCTTTTGCCATTGGAAGAGCGGCAAAAACAGACGCTCGAAATCGGAAAGGCAAGTGCATGGGAGAAGTGGAAAGTGGAATTATGCCGCGGCGGGTTTTAGGATGTTATTCATTACCGCAGGTGCGGATTTGCGGAATTTGTGCTACTACCTTAAAGGGGGACGCCATGTGCCGTTGTTTCTATTCTGCCATTGGATTTGCCGTTTTTTTTCTGGCGGTATTTATTGTTGCCGGTGCGCAGGCCGCAGAGCGGATTCCTGTTCCGATAGCGCAAGATGCGCCCGCACTTGATGGCAAACTCGACGATGCCTGCTGGAAATCGGCGGCTTATCTGAGGGACTTCAAGTCCATCGAGAGTAAAGCCACCGAGATTGACGTGCATACCCGCATCGAGGCTATTACCCAGCAGACCGAAGCTTATGTGAGCCGGGACTCGGATTTTCTGTATATCGGAGTGCGTTGTGCCGAAGCCGAGATGGGGGACGTGCGTGCCAAGGTCGAGGCACATGACGGTTACGTGTACCGCGATGATTGCGTCGAACTGTTTCTCGATCCTCTGGCCGGGGGGCACACGTATTACCAGGTGGCTGTTAACAGCCTCGGAACCGTGGCCGACGCATTCCGCATTGACGATCAATACAGCGACAACCATTGGGACGCCGAGGCACAGGTCGCCACGCACAAAACGAAAAACGCTTGGTTTTTAGAAATCGCCCTCCCCTTTTCCGCGTTTGGCGGGCCTCCGGCCGACGGCGATGTCTGGGGATTCAACATCGGACGCGAACGCTACGCCGGCGAGACCGAGTGGTCGAGTTGGGCCAATATAACCGGCGGATTCGGGCAGCCCGAGAAATTCGGGCGCATTCAGTTCGGTAAGGCCAAGGGTGGGGGAGTGGAAGTCATCAGCTCGAGCCGGGGGTGGGCGAGTCCCAAAGGCGATGTCCTCGCGCGCAATGTCTTCCGTCTTATCCTGAGCAACGTGACGCAATCCGCCCACGAGCCGGTTATCGAAGCCGGACGCGCCACAAAGAACATTCGCTTGGATAGTGGCAGCGCACGGGAGTTCGCGGTTCCCTACAACGTTCCAAAAGATGCTGAATTTGTCGAATTTCGAGTGAGCATCGACGATTTAGACGTATATAAACAGCGGGTAGAAGTCCAGCCCGACAATTTTCCCCGGGTGTGGGAAGTGGAAGCGCCGCTTTTTGAAGAGTTGCTCAGCGATGAGCCTCCGGGCTTCCGTAAAGACGGCGCCATGATATGGTCGCACGATTTGAACCGCGTCGATCTCTGGCCGTTCGGCGTTCAGCACGGTCGCGCATGGTCCGCCGATGCGACGATGGCCATGATGGCGGAAGTAGGGTTCATTCCTTTGGGCAGTGCCGGCATGTTCTCTCCTCCGAGCACCGACTTGGGCGGCCTTGCGCGAGCCAACGACCACAAAGCCATCCTTATGGGCCATGTCCGCACCAGAGCCGAAGGGGCGCCAGTGATTGAACGCAAATCTCGCAAAACGCCGTTCGCGCTCGATCCGGTCAACTTTGCCGCCTACCTCGACAATGTCGAAGCGGCCCTACGAGAACACCAGGACGTTATCTGGGGATGTTTCTATGCCGACGAATTCCAGGAGCACCAGGCGAAAATCGGCATCGAGATGTGGGAGGAGTTCGGCACGGATTACGCTTACCTCGCCGAAGTGGACGAGATTGTGCGCAAAGAATACGGCTTTGGAAAATACGGGCTGCCGGAATCGTTCAAGGAATCGAATCCCTACCGCTGGATTGCCTACCGCCGGTGGTTGAACGACCGCACTATCGAAATGGCCCATGAATTCCGGAAACGTGTAAAGGCGGTGAATCCGGAGGTGCGTGTCATGTCCATGGACCCGATTGCGTGGCTGCATCCTTATGACTGGTCACGGCTGGCCGAGGCCTTCGATATCGTGACGCAACAGCTTTACCCGAGCCGGAATCCTGACTTGCCCCGCTTTATGACGATGACCAAGGCGCTGGCCGATCTCAGCGGGAAACCGGCATGGCCGGTGCCGCACGTCGAACACTATGCCGCGTCGTTTACTCCCGAGGAAGTGACCGAACTCTTGAGCCAGGTCTTTCGTGCCGGCGGCAAGGGCTTTCACTTCTACCTGTCCGATGTCCGAGGCAACCGCGCAGGGAAAAGCACGTTTACCGAGCGCTTCGGCGCGCCTCGCCGTTGGGAAACGCTCTGCGACATCGTGAAGCGTACGCGCTCCATGAATGAACTCGACTTCCCCGAGGCCGATTGCGCGGTCATGTTTTCAAACGACGCGATGATGGGCGACGTGGCCGGTGCGTTGTCCACAGGCGGCCGTATCCCTCTCGACCGCTACACCACGCTCGTAGGCCTTCTCGCGCGGGCGGGTGTCTGGTTTAAGTTCATTGATGACGACATGGTTCTCCGCGGGACGGATTTGAACGATTACAAGGTTGTCTTCGTTCCTCATGCCACGTTCCAGCGGCACGGCGTTATTGAATGCCTGCTCGACTACGCGCGTCAAGGCGGAACGCTGGTTATCCTCGACCCCGAGGCCTTCCAGCACGATATTGACGGAACCGATCCCGTCGAATTGCGCAAGACCCTTCGGGGGCCCGTCGGCGATGGTGCGGGGACGGGTTCCGTGACGTTTACGAGCCCGGTTAAGGCCTCGGTTCCCGGCTGGGGCGTCCGGCACGTGCTTAGCGATGACGATGACGCCGCCGTCGTGGCGCGTTACGAAGATGGAAACGCCGCCGTGGTTCGCCGCTCCATTGGTGCGGGAACCGCGTTGGCCTTCGGGTTTGACGGACTGGCTTCGGACGCGGCTTCCGATCACAGTTGGCAGTCTGTGTTTCGCGCCCTTGCCGCGGACATGTCTCTCGAGTTGGACCAGCCGATATGGCGATTCCGGTTTCCCGCGCCCGAATTAGACGATACCTTGCCCGAGGGAATCTGCCTGACCGGCAACTACGTCCGCTGGATCGAGAATCAAGCCGTTCTTATGCGTAATGCCGAGACCGGAGGCCGTTACCGCTATGTGGCGCCTCCGGATGGCATTGCCGATCAGGGTGGGGACGCCGGATGGATCGCTTTCAGCGAGGGTGATCTCACCGATCGGCCTAATGCCCACACCGTTGGGAGCGGCGGGAAGGAATACCCCAACTGGTGTGTCACCTGGAAGGGTGATCAAGGAGTCGTCGTGTTCGATTTTCGCGAGCCGCGCATGATCGACCGCGCATCCTTCTGGTTCCGCGATAAAGCTCCTGAGATTCTTCTCGAAGCCGGCAACGATCTCGAAAACTGGACGGCCCTCGGCGAAATTGACGCGCAAATCGGCGATGAATATGACGTCATCCGCCGCGATGCCGCGTTCCAGGTCTCCACGCCATGCCGTTATGTCCGCGTGGCCTTGGAGAACTCCGCGGAGACAGGGGACGGTATTCTTCTCGCCGAAGTCGAGTTTTGGGGAGCGGAGTGAGGGTGAAAAACGGCGAATGACACGCCCCCCGACCCATCTACCGTGAAGATTCTCGTAACTTCCGGTGTGGGACCGGCGCCCTCGCCGGTCACTATCACAAGGAGCGCGGACGTATGCGTCCACGGTAATCTTAAGGACGCCTTGGACAACCCGTTTTCCGTTGCGGGACCGGAGACCGCGCCGGGGGCGCACTTTGTGGAAAAGAGCACATCGTATAGAGGCGCTACCCCATTCCCAGCAGTCTGCGCACGAATACAATCAGCACGGTCAGTTTGTCGGTGGTGAACTGGGAGAAAGTAGGAGCCCGGTCGCGGGGGAACCGGTGCGTTTGCACGAATTCTTCGATATTGAAAGGGGTGCCGTCGGGAAGTTTTTCCATGTTCGTGAGAGCATCCACGGGTACGTTGTGCTGCTCCGAGAGCACGTGTAAGGCTTCGTTGACATACAGCATGTCGAGCAGTCCCCCGTACTGCATCGCAAAAAGGGCATTCCACGCGGTACAGGCCGCGAGGATGAAAGCGGCCCACGCGGGCTTACCGGTCATGAAACGCGAGAGCAGCGTGGCCAGGCCGATGCCGAAAAACGGTGTGCAATTCACAAGGCGGCGCATGCCGAACGACCAACCCGCCTCCCCGGCGCAGGCGCTGATGTACACTTGAATCAGCACGGCCACAACCATGGCCACGTAGGCCTTCTTCTCCGTTTTCGGCCAAAGGAACAACCCGATTACCCCCGCCGCCATGAGCGGCGTCCACGTGAACAGCCCTTCCTGTGCCGAGAAGAGCACATGAAGAATCGCCGGACGCAACCATGTCATGAAGCCCTGTCCCTGGGGGAGGGTGACGGGCGACCCGTACAATACGTGCCAGCCGGCCATCTGCGGACTGAACACAAGGACGGTCGCCGCTGCGCACACGGCCAGCCGCCCGATTTTCCGGCGGTCGGTTTTCCAGAGAAGGTCGATGGCCGGGATGACAGCGAATGTCGCGTTCTGCCAGCGCACCAGCGCGGCCAGCCCGAGCGCCGCCCCGATCAATGTCCATCCCCACCATGTCTCGCGTTTGCGGAGGTGCAGCCATGCGCATAAGAACAGGGCCATGGTAAAGAATGAACAGGCGTGGGACATAGCCTCCTGCGCGAAGGTGTAATAGAGCGCGGGAGAACACGCCCAGGCGCCAATGGCCGCCAGAGTGCTTATACGTCTGCCCCACCACGCGCGCAGCGCCCCGAACACCAGCAACGCACCCAACGTCCCGTAGACGATGTTCGCCAGGAACACCGCCGTGTGATAGGGCTGCGAAAACCCGTCGGCGGGCAGACCGCTCATCTTCGCCGCCAGATGCCCCATAGCCACAAACGGCGCCCAGAGCAGTCCCGGTCCTATTGAAAAGACATTCGGAACGCGCCCCGTCGCCGTGCGGGCGCCATCGGGGTCGACGGGACTTCCTTCGGCCAGGGCTTCTTTTGGGACTAATGTCCGGTATTCGTTTTCGAAGTCCAAATCGCCATCGAATGCGAGGGAGCGCATCCACGCATAGTAGGCCACGGGATCAACGCCGGTGATTCGTTCCTCGGGCGCGGAGAACGTGCCCGCCAAGGCAAAGCACAACCAGAAAAACAACCCGAGACCCAAAAGCAGCGCAATGCCGACATGAGAACGCTCAAGCCAGGGCACAGCATGCTCTGGTTTATCTTTTGGGTCTTTCTTTGGCTGCTTTTTGGCGTTCATACCCACTCTTTAGCCGGCAATTTCCCGAACATGGCCTTTGGGACTGTTTACCACGAAGAACACCGAGAAAGATGGCCGGTTGGAAAACACCGCTCCCCGGAAGCTCATAACATAACTCCTTCCACACTTTTCCCACCTAATGGTCCGAATTGGAGACCTGTCGGTCGTCGGAGTGGTCTGGTCAGGAGACCAGACCACAGCGAAGCGAAGGCTTCCGGGTGTTTCCACAAAACAACTCCACAATCCGCT
>JAWODE010000389.1:0-2933 GCA_046483455.1 Candidatus Hydrogenedentota bacterium
TTTCACGGCGCACCTTTCTGGCAATGGGGAGCGCGGCACTAACCGCGCCGTGGGGCCTAGCACAGAGCACAAAAAGGGAGCCCATCCGCATCGCCTTTATCGGCGTAGGAGACCGCGGCAGCCATCTGCTCAAACTCATGCTCGCCATACCGAGCGTAACGGTGCCCGCCATCTGCGACGTCAACGAGGACTATCTCAGTCGCGGCATCGCGTTGGTCAGAGAAGCTCACGGAAACACGCCGGTTGGCTTCTCGAAAAGCCGCTACGATTATCGCCGCATGCTCGAGCGCGACGACGTCGAGGCCGTCGTGATTGCCACTCCCTCAGAATGGCACGCCGAAATGTCCATAGACGCTATGAACGCGAGGAAACACGTCGCGAGCGAAGTCCCCGGCGCGCGGACTATCGAAGAATGCTGGAATCTCGTCAAGGCGTGCGAGAAAACCAAACGCCACTACATGCTTCTCGAAAATTGCATGTACGACCGTACCCGCATGCTGGTCATGAACATGACGAACGCCGAGGTCTTTGGTAGGCCCTACTATGGCGAGTGTTCTTACATCCGCGGGAATAACGGCTTCAATATTGATGGCGCTCTCCCGCCGGGCGGAAACGCCAAGCGCAATAGGTTCAGCGACCTCCACCCCACCCATTCGCTGGGGCCCGTAAGCAAATGGATGGGCATCAATCGCGGCGACCGCCCCGTATCCCTGGTAAGCATGATGAGTAAGCCGGCCTCGTTGCAAGAATACTCCGCGGACAAATCCGGCCAAAACCGTATCGCCGCCAACATTCAATGGCAATCCGACGACGTAAACCTCACCCTCATCAAAACGGCCAGGGACCGCATGATTACTCTCTATTACGACACCAATTCTTCCCGGCCCATTTCCGATTTCTACCTGCTCCAGGGAACAAGAGGGGTGTACGACTCCCGGCACGGGGTCTACGTCCGCGGAAAAAGTCTCGCCCATCAGTGGGAAAATGACTTGGCGGATTACCACGAAGAATACGGCGATGCGGCGGCGGATTCCGGCTACGGCGGCGCCGATTTCCTCATGCTGCGCGCATTTATCGAAGCCCTCCGCGAAGACCGGAGTCCCTTCGTGGACGTCTACGACAGCGCGACATGGAGCGCTGTGGCCGAACTTTCCGCCAAATCGATTCGAAAAGGCGGAGTCAGTGTCCCCTTCCCTGATTTCACGAACGGCCGCTGGAAGGCATAAAGACTCCGAGCTTCCCGCAAAGCCTGGCTTCCAACAACTTCCCCTACGCGGTCCTTATTGGGAAAGGTCTTTCGAGTGCACCTTGCCTACGACCGTCCGGTCTGTAAGGCTTCGTACCATTGCTATCTCGCCTCGGGTCTCTTCGAATAGCAAAAGCGCGCGGGACCCCTCGGGCGCCGCGCGCTTGATGGCAGGTGAAAGTGCGAACTCAGCCGTTCTTGGCCTTGAAGTCTTCCATGAAATCTTTCAATGCCTTAACACCTTCCACAGACATGGCATTGTAGATAGACGCCCGGCAGCCGCCGACGGAACGGTGCCCCTTAAGCGCAGCGAGACCGTTAGAAGCGGCCTCTTTAACAAACTGGGCCTCGAGCTCCTCGCTGGGAAGACGGAAGGTGACGTTCATGATCGAACGACTATCCTGTTGGGCATGCCCTTTATAGAATCCGCCGCTGTTGTCTATAACGTCATACAGCATCTGCGCTTTTTGCTTGTTGATCTCATACATCTTGTCCACACCGCCGATTTCCTCGATGACCCATTTCGTCACGAGCATAATCATGTAGATGGTAAACGTCGGCGGGGTATTGAAGAGAGACCCTTTTTCGGCCATGTTCTTGTAATCCAACATGGACGGCAACCCATCCGGCACACGCGCCAGCACGTCGTCGCTGATGATAACCACGGCCACACCGGCAGGCCCCATGTTCTTCTGCGCCCCCGCATAGAGAATCCCGTATTTCGATACATCGAGGGGCCGCGACAAGATGTCAGACGAGGCATCACAAAGCAGCGGCACACCGCCCGTCTCAGGCTCTTCGAAAAACTCCACGCCCTGGATCGTCTCGTTCGACGTAAAGTGCACGTAGGCCGCGTTGGGGTCCAGCTTAAGCTCGTCCTGTTTGGGCACCCGGACATAGTTCTCGTCTTTTCCATCCCAGGCCAGGCGGACTTCCCCTACTTTTTGGGCTTCTTTGATCGCCTTGTTGCCCCACGAGCCCGTAACAATGTAGTCGGCCGGCTTCCCAGAATGCTGCAAGAGATTCATCGGCGCCATGATGAATTGCATGGACGCCCCGCCCTGGAGAAAAAGCACTTTATGGCTGTCCGGAATATTCAGCAACGTACGGAAATTCTGCTCGGCTTGTTCGATTATCCCGCTGAATTCCTTGGAACGGTGGCTGATTTCCATTACGGACGCCCCCGCGCCCGGCAACGCGAGCAAATGCTCGCGCGCCTCCTCGAGCGCCGGCAAGGGTAGTGTGGCCGGGCCTGCAGCAAAATTGTAAACACGTTCTGCCATCTGAGTACTCCTCCCCTTCTTTAGGTGATAAGTAGTGAACCTTGAAAACCTTCGTGTTGCCGCCGCCCCGGGGGACCATGCAGCCCAGCATCCCCTGGCAAACAACCCTGACCTCATAATGGTAATCATCTGCTCATACCGTTTCAAGAGGCACGCGCGGCGCAAATCGCCGAATAAAATCCCTATACTCAGGACGACGCAAAAAGACCCTGTCCGCTGCAGCAATCCGTGAAGCGCCAACGGCGCCAAATATACCAGCCTGATCTGAGGGGCCAGGAGAATAGCATGCAAAGAAAAGGCAAGGGCTGAAGGCCCGTAACATTCGCGAGTCATGTGATGTGCCGGGCTTTCAGCCCGCGCAATGAGAGGAAATGGCTATACTGCTATGTTGACGCGCCGTTGGC
>JAWODE010000393.1:0-6323 GCA_046483455.1 Candidatus Hydrogenedentota bacterium
AGCCCGCAGCATGCGCTCGGCCTGTGCCTTCACTTCTTCAAACGGGTGCACTTCAGGCGGGGTCTCGCTTACCGCAAAGACGTACCATGTATCGTCCAATTCGAGCGGCTCGGAGACCGCGCCGGGTTCGGTTGCCATGACGGCCTTTCGAACCGCTTCGTTGTGTTCCGTTGCTTCCAAGCCTTGAACCAAACGCCTGTCTTGAACAATGACGTTCTTGGCTTGGTCGGGATTCTTCTTTGCTTGAGCGAGAGCCTTCCGGGCGGAAGCAGCGCTGTCGCCCGAACCCACCAGTGCGGTGCGTACAGCAGGGTCGGTGAAGCGCTCGATTTCAGCTTGATAAAAGCGTTTGACATCTTCGGGGGACACGGAGATGTTCGCATTTACCTCCTGGTCAATGAGGCGCCGGACAATCAACTCGTCGCGCATTTTGGCTAACTCGTCGTGAACTTCGGGGTCTTTGTCCAACTCGAGGCGGAGCGCTTTATCGAGGAGTAAGCGTTCGGCCACGATATTTCGGAGGAATTCTATCCGTTTCTCGGGCGACGCAAACGTTTTCCGTGCAGACGAGGGAAGTTTTTCAATCTCGCGGTCGAGGTCGCGGTCGGTGATGACCGTGCCGCCGAATTCCGCCAGTACTACCTCGCCCTCTTCGAGATCGTCGGCTGTCTGTCCCGGCTTGGTACGCTTGCGAAGCTCGCGCCGCAACTGGCTCGAGCGGCCCAGTTTTTCGAGACAGAGTACGATCTTGCTGTTGAGTTCGTCTTTCATGGAGTTGCCGGGGTCGAGCATTTCGGCCTGGTATAAGTACTCGAGGGCCTTTTCGTAGCGTTCTGCGTCGATGGCCAATTTGCCCACGCTGTAACACACGCCGGCACGGGGTTGCGCCTCGAGCGGTGCGTATTCCAGATATTTTTCGTAAGCATCGATGGCCGCCTCCGTGAGACCTTTTTGTTCCAATATCGTGGCATACTCGCGCATGGCGGAGACGCTCAGACCGGCGCCACGTCCTGCATATTGCACGGTTTCGTCGTGCTTCGATGTCAGTACCATGGCGGCGATCACGCTTATGAATCCGACAACGAGCAGCAAGGTATTGACGGCAGGCCATATATTTGCGCGTCGCGACCGTTCTCGGTTCTTTTCCCGAAACGACTGCAATCTTTCTGGAGTGTTATCGTCCACAGTCGATCACCTTTGAGTGTATCATCCATACCGCCGTTCCCGCATACGGAAAAAGCGGTAAATTTCATCCACATACGACCTGTCCGTGTGCACATTGATCACATCTACGCCGGTACGTCGAAAAATCTCGTCCCGTTGTTTGGCGCGTTGATGCGCAGCCCGCGTGTAAGCCTCGCGTACGCTGCGAACACTTGTATCTACCAAGGTTTCACGGCCGGTCTCGGCGTCCCGTACGGCCACGAGCCCTACCTCGGGGAGAAACTGCTCGCGAGGATCGCTGACATGGACCGCGATAACATCGTGACGGCGGTTTGCTACCCGCAACGGCACCTCGTACGCCTCGGCCATGAAATCGGATACCAAGAACGTGACCGCCCGGCGTTTCGTGACGCCATTGAGAAAATGCAGGGCTCCGGGGATGTTCGTGCCACGTCTTTGGGGCTCGAAGTACAGCACTTCACGAATCACACGGAGTACATGCTTCCGGCCCTTGCTGGGGGGAACGTACAATTCCACCTCATCCGTAAAAACAATGAGTCCCACCTTGTCGTTGTTCTGAATCGCCGAAAAAGCCAGCACCGCGCACAATTCCGCGGCCAATTCGTTCTTGAGCCGTCCCGCACTGCCAAAACGTCCCGACCCGCTCGCGTCGACCATCAACATGACCGTGAGTTCGCGCTCTTCGGCCAGCAGCTTTACATGGGGTACGCCCGTGCGTGCAGTGACGTTCCAGTCGATCATGCGGATATCGTCACCGGGTACGTATTCGCGCACTTCACGGAACTCCATCCCCTGGCCCTTGAACACGCTCTCGTACTGGCCCGCCAGGATGTCGTTCACCATGTGGCTTGTCCGGATTTGGATCCGGCGTATCTGCTGCATTACCTCTTGCGGAATCATGGCACTTCCTATGGTACGGGTACGGTATCCAGAATCTGCCGGATAATATCCTCGCTGGTCATATTTTCGGCTTCGGCTTCGTACGTCACGATAATGCGGTGGCGGAGGATGTCCATGGCAACCTGCTTGACATCATTGGGGAAAACGTTGCCCTCTCCCTGCATAAACGCCAGTGCGCGGGCGGCCTGCTGAAGATAAATCGTTGCGCGCGGCGAGGCGCCGTATTCGATGAGGTGGTTGATGTTGAGTTCGAATGCCTCGGGGTGGCGCGTTGCTTGCACGATGCTGACGATGTAATCCTTTGCCTTCTCGTCTACGTAAATCTGATTCACCAGGGCTTGGGCCTGGAGAATCTCGTCGCGCGAGACGGCGGGGCGGACGTCGGGCGTGTGGAGAAGGTCCACCCGGTCCATAATCTCGCGTTCCTCGATCTTGCTCGGATAGTTTACCCGCAATTTCAACATAAAGCGGTCGACTTGGGCTTCCGGGAGGGAGTACGTGCCTTCTTGTTCGATGGGATTCTGGGTCGCCAATACCATGAACGGCTCTTTGAGGAGGAACGTGTCCTCACCAATGGTTACCTGGCGCTCCTGCATGGCCTCCAGCAGGGCGCTCTGGACCTTTGCCGGGGCGCGATTGATCTCGTCTGCAAGAATGATGTTAGCGAATATGGGGCCTTTTTTTGTGGAGAATTCGCCATCTTTCGGACTGTACACCAAGGTGCCGATCAAGTCGGCGGGGAGGAGGTCCGGGGTGAACTGAATACGGCTGAAGGAACAGTTCATAGCCTGGGCCAGGGTCTTCACGGCGGTTGTCTTGGCAAGGCCCGGCACGCCCTCGATAAGCACATGGCCGTTGGCCAGAAGTCCGACCAGCAGGCGGTCCACCATGTACTGTTGGCCCACGATGACCTGTGCCATCTGGTCGCGCAGTCGCGATACGAACTTTGATTGTGCTTCTACTTCTTTTCGAATCGCCTCAACAGACGGTGCCATGCGTTTGGTACCTCCCAATCATCCTGAAGCCGGGGCTTCGTCTTCGTTCCTGCTTTGTGTCAACACCCGCGCCACCGCACGGTAGTCTATTTCCATCTCATCGCCGGTTGGCGCATATTTTTGAAATCCAACTTTCTGAGAACGGGCTTGAAGCACCCCCGCAAGTTCTTCGTGTTCGCTACCCAGCAACTCGGCGGCCTTCGCCAAGTTGACATAAAATGCGTACATGTCGCCCTCGACCCGGTAGCGTTTGGCCTCGTGAAGTGCCAACCCTGCCGCGCGGAGGTCCGCGGGCCGCCGCTCGTTGCCGCTACCCGCCGCTGAGTCGGGCCCGGCTTCCTGGTTCCGGCGTAACAAGAAAACGCCCATGCCGCCCAGATAGAGGAGGGCGCCGGCGCCTATCACGGCCAAGGCCGCCCACAATAGGGTACGGTCTTTTCGTACCTCGACGGCAAACCCGCTTATGCGTAGCTTGGGAATCTCCCGTTCCGGTTCCTGTTCGCCGGATACTTCTTCCGGTTGCTTTGCCGGGTCGAGAGCCTCGGGAGTCAAATAACCCACTCGTATTTCCGGTACTTCGAAAGAGCCCACTTCTTGCGGCGTCAAGACGATGGACTGCAAGACGACGTTCTCGCCATCACGCACGAATGCTTCGCTCGGTCCAAGCGTCATATCCGCCCAATCCACCTCGTCAAACTCCGGCGGAAGCACGGTATAAGTATCCGGAGCTCCGTGCCAGCGCACTTCGTAGCCCACTTCCGCGGGCCGTTTCAGGTAAACGACGTCGGTATCCGCAAGACGTTCCAGCGCCGGTTGCGAGGCAACCGGAAATGCAAGAACGAATGCGGTAAATGCTCCGACTACAAGCCTATAGGCACAATGCATCCCCACCATACTCGAAGAGACAACAATTATCATGCCGCAGCCGCTCTCGGGGCTATGTCATTTATTTCGAACTGTTTACAATTTGATGCCCGACTCAGGAGCCTCCCCATTTGGGGTAGAAAAGGCGTGCGTAGCTCATCTGAGGCAACAGTTGGAGCCTCGATGGCTCCGGAATCCGCAGTCTCAGTTTGCGCAAAGGGGTGAAAAGTGGTATTCTCTATCGAAGAAAAACCCGAATTCTGTGCGGGGATTTCGGTATATACGGCTATACAAGGGCATTTTATGCTTAACTAGCTGGACAGTGGGGAGCCCCTTTTTATGGCAGATAATGGATGCTTTGATTCGCCTCTCGTTCTTGCTGTTGATGACATGGAAGAGAATCTACGGCTCCTGGAAATGCTGTTAGCTCCCCAGGGATATCGGATCAGGACGGCCAAAACGGGGAGCGAGGCCCTCGAATCGCTGAATGAGACGCCGCCCGATGTGATTCTTCTCGATTTGGTCATGCCGGGCGTAAACGGCTACGACGTTTGCCGGGCAATAAAAGAGGATCCGCGTTTCCGTCACATCCCGGTGATTATGCTAACCGGTACCGACAAACATGAAGCATACGTCGAGGCTATGGAAGCGGGGGCCGATGATTTTATCCCGCGCCCGTTCGATTCGTCGCTGCTTCGCGCGAGAATCAGCAGCGCCGTACGAGCCAAGGAACTCCAAGACGAAATTCTGAGGCATCAAGAGAGCCTTGAGGAGCGGATTGACGAACGGACGGCCGAACTCGAGCGCATCCAGCAAGCCACGGTATTCTCGCTCGCAAAATTGGCGGAATCCCGCGACCCGGAGACCGGAGAACACCTTGAGCGTATCCGGGGGTACGTGCGGATTATGGCCCAATATCTTAGTGAGAATGAGAGGATGGAGACGCCGATTACCGCTGAATTCATCGAGGCTCTCTATGTGGCAAGTCCCCTGCACGATATCGGTAAAGTGGGCATTCCCGACCAAATCCTTCTGAAACCCGGGCGTCTTACCAAGCGCGAGTTCGAGATTATGACCTGGCATACGACGATCGGCGGCGATACGCTGGGGGCTGCTCATAAGGAAGTCGGCTCGAACATGCTTCTGGCTATGGGGCGCGACATCGCTCGCCACCACCACGAACGTTGGGATGGGACGGGATACCCCGACGGTCTGAAGGGAAATGATATCCCCCTCGAGGCGCGTATTGTAGCCCTCGCCGACGTCTACGACGCTCTGACGTCCAGGCGGCCTTACAAGGAACCTTTTTCCCACGAAAAGGCGCGGCAAATCATCCTTGAAGGCGCTGGATCTCAGTTTGACGAGCGGATCATCCAAGCATTTCTGGCCCTCGAAGAACGCTTTCAGGAAATCCAATCCACGCTGTGCGATTCGAGCGCGCCGACCCTCTTGCAGCGCATTGTCGAGACCCTCCAGGAATCCCACGCTTCGTCTTCGGCCTGACAGCACGCCTGCCTTCGACGGTGGGCATCAAATCGAAGGAATTGCCGGTGGCGGGAAAAGCTCTTCGAGTTTTGCGAGGACTTCGTCGGGGATTGTGAGCGCCGCGGCTTTGAGGTCCAGTTCCAACTCTTCGGGCCGCCAAGCCCCCACAATGCAACTGGTCACGTCTGGTTGCCGCATCACCCAGGCGATTGCCAGTTCGGCGGCCGATACGCCGAGTTTATCGGCAATACCGGTAAATTCCTGGGCTTTCCGAATGCGGTCCTCCCGAAAATAGAGCCCCCGCGTAACGGGATTCTGGGCATCGACCGCCGCACGCGACTCCTTGGGCGGGGCTTGGCCGGGCTTGTAGATACCCGCCAGGAGACCGTGGCCCAGTGGTGAGAAGGTGAAGTTAGCAACGCCCTCGGCACGGGTCGCGGGAAACAATAGGGCCTCGGGAAACCGGTAAACCAGGTTATACCGCGGCTCATTTACCGTTACCTCGCGTGCACCGAGTGCCCGGGCAATGGTATTGGTCTTGGCCAGCAGACCCGCGGGCCAATTGCTTACGCCCCAATAGAGCACTTTCCCTGCGCGAATCAGGTCGTCCATGGCACGCACGGTTTCTTCCAGCGGCGTGCCGGGGTCCGGACGATGGCACATCAGCACGTCCACGTAATCCATATCAAGTTTTTGAAGGCTGGTGTCACAACTTTCGCGGATGTGCTTGGCGGATAAGCCGGATTGATTCGGCCCCTTCTGCCAGCGCCCGCCCACTTTGGTTAGAACGAAGAGCTCATGGCGGGGGTAATCCGCGAGGCATTTGCCGAGCATGGTCTCGGCATTGCCGTTACCGTAGCCGTTTGCCGTGTCGAAATAATTTACTCCCGTTTC
>JAWODE010000472.1:0-4644 GCA_046483455.1 Candidatus Hydrogenedentota bacterium
CGCCGTCTGCGGCTTCGATGTGATGGCCACTCACATCGTGAGTGCTGCGCAAATGGGGATCCCACGACGCTTTCTCAGCCCGGCTGGATTCTTTCCATTTTTCACTGTCACGCACAATGTGGGGATAATATCCCCACATGTATGCGCCGCCCCAATAAATCGGCCATCCATAATACCCGTAGTAGGCCTGCTCGAATTGTCGCGAGACCGGCTTGTCACTGTTCAAGGATGGACTGTCCTCAATCTGCTTTTTAGTCAAATCGATGGAGATGTGTTGCTCATCTTTATTCACAGCGGCCAGCGCATACGGAGAAATCAAAACCTGCCTGCCCGTAAGCCAGTTTCCTGTGTCGGCGACCAGATAGCGAATCGCCCAGTGCCGGTCATCGAAGTAAAATTCTTTGACCTTCCCTATTTCACCGTCGAGGCTGTCCAATTTGTAACCCTGTAGTGTTTTGGCTTTGCTTAGCATAATTGTCCTCCTTTGGTTCTTTAAGTTTCGTTAAGATTTATTCCGCCGCCCGCACGTCAACGGCTTCCCGCGCGAGCAAGTCACGCAGGTCGGAGCTGGTCTCCGAAACTCCGAGCAGCCCGGATTTGTGGTTGATCATCCGGTCAAATTGGGACGCCGTCATCTGCTCGCTTCGCGCCATAAACGAAACCAGTCCCGGGTCCAGATCGCCCGAGCGGGTGCTCATCACCAGACCTGCTGCGGGCGTGAAGCCCATGCTGGTGTCGATGCTTTTCCCATCGCGCACGGCGGCCAGACTTGCGCCGTTTCCGAGATGCGCGAGGATCACGCGGCCAGTCGTTGCGGCCGGGTCGCCGAGGCGGGCCAGTTCTTCCATGAGAAACGCATACGACAACCCGTGAAACCCGCACCGCCGCACGCCCTGCGCCTCGTATCGGCGCGGGATCGGCAACAACCGGACCACGCGCGGCAGGTCATGGTGAAAAGCCGTGTCGAAACACGCCACCTGGGGCAGGTCGGGAAACCGGTGATGAAACGCCTCGGTCAACAGGCTCTCCTCCGGCAGATGCTCGGGATCGAAAGGACTGAGCCGGTGCAGTTCCTCAACCATTTCCGCCGTGATTCGCTGCGGCTCGCTGTACTTCGGCCCGCCGTGCACCACGCGATGCCCCACCGCGGTCAATGCATCGCGACCGCTGCGTTTCTCGATCCAATCCATCAGAGCGCCCACCGCCGCCGTGTGATCCGGCGCCGTCACTAACCGCGAAACATTGTCCGCCGGGTCCAAGCCTTTCACCTGCAAGGCGGCCTCCGGCAGTCCAATCCGCTCAATCCCGCCCTCCAGAATCCGTCGGAGCGAGTCACCGACCTCGAACAGCGCGAACTTGATGCTCGACGACCCGCCGTTAATCGTCAGGATGCGTGGGTCAGCTGGTTTCATGGACGCCCCATTCGTCATTGCCGCTTTCTTCACCTTCTTTTCTTCCGTGGATCGAATCATCGTTGCCATAGGATTCGAGTGGATTCCAACGGAACCGCCACCCCGGAGCGCTGAGGTATCACTCGCGCCGTATAGTCCGTGGCCGGGCGGGTGGATGGAACCCGTGCGCTATAGATGGCGCCGTTTGCGTCCGCCGGTTCCTGTTCGTGCATCATCTGCTGCCGGAACGGCTCTCCGCCGTTCACGCCGTCGGCGTAAAGTTCTACGTGCACAGTATTCGGGTCCAGACCGCTGAGATGAACCTGAACCTCGAATACGTGATTCCCCCCGTCAGAGGCTACCTTCATTTCGGCGAAACGCAGATTTGACCAGTGCTGTTCCATCGCACGCTGCCAATTCACCAACTGCACACCCATTGCGCCCTTATCGGCTACACGCCGGCGGTAGGCCGCAGCCGCAGGGATGTAGTGTTGTTCGGTGTATTCGCGCACCGTGCGGTTCGCGGAAAACTGCGGCGTCAACTGCGCCATGCTTTCCCGCATCCGCTTGACCCATGCGGTGGGAACGCCCTGTTCATCTCGGGTATAAAATTCCGGGATCACCTCCTGCTCGAGCAGGTCGTAGAGCGCGTCGCCTTCGACAGCGTCCCAGGCCGGATCATCGCCATGTTCCTGGCCATCGCCCAACGCCCACCCCACCTCAGGCGTATAGGCTTCGGCCCACCATCCGTCCAACTCCGAGAGATTGATGCCTCCATTGACCAGCACCTTCATGCCGCTCGTGCCACTGGCCTCCCAGGGCCGTCGTGGCGTGTTGATCCAGACATCTACCCCCTGCACCATGTGCTCGGTCAAATGCATGTCATAGTCGCTGAGGAATATCACATGGGGGCGCGCCTCGGGCCGCCGAATGAAATGGGTCCATTCCTGAATCAGGGCCTGCCCCGCCCGGTCCGCCGGATGGGACTTACCGGCAAGGATAAGTTGCACAGGCCGCTGAGGATTGGTTAACAGGCGAAGCAGTCGCTCCGGGTCGTGCAGCAGCAGGTTCGGCCTCTTGTAGGTCGCGAAACGGCGCGCAAAGCCCAGCGTCAAAGCGTTGGGATCAAACAGATGTTTTGCCCCGTCAACCGCCTCGGACGACGCGCCGGAGGCGGCCAGTTGCCTGGACAATCGCTCGCGAGAGTATTCCACAAGAGACTTGCTGGCGGCGATGCGAAATTGCCAGAGCTTGGCGTCCGAAACACGGCGAATGTCCCGCTCCAGGGTTTTCGTCGTCCCCAGCCAGCGGTCCTTTCCACAGGCCGCCGTCCAAAGATCATCGGCCGGGGCCGAGTCCCAGGTCGGCATGTGGACTCCGTTAGTCACATGTCCGACCGGGATTTCGTCCTGCGGCCAGCGCGGAAAGAGAGGCTCAAAGAGATGCCGGCTGACTTTCCCGTGCAAGCGACTGACGCCATTTACCGCTCCGCTCCCTCGCACAGCCAGGTAGGCCATATTAAAAGGTTCAGAAGAGTCGTTCCGGTTCGCGCGCCCAAGGGCCAGCAAATCGTGAAGCGAGATGCCGAGCCGCTTCTCAGCGTACCAACCGAGGTATTGCTCGATGAGGGCAGGGGCGAAACGGTCAAAACCGGCGGCCACAGGCGTGTGGGTGGTAAAGAGGTTGCCCGATCGTGTTGCGCTCAGTGCGACTTCGAAGGGTTGCCCCGTCTCTTCCATGAAGGTTCGAGCCCGTTCCAACACGGCGAAGGCGGCATGCCCTTCATTCAGGTGACAGACTTCCGGCTGGATGCCGAGCGCAGCGAGCAGCCGCCATCCGCCGATCCCGAGAAGCAGTTCTTGCTTGAGACGCAACTCCGGCCCTCCCCCGTATAGCTCGCTGGTAATGCCTCGGTGAGCCGGGAGGTTCGCAAGGTCATTGCTGTCGAGCAGGTAAAGCTGCACTCGGCCGACCTGGACCTGCCAGGCACGCAGCCAGACCGGATAACCGGGCAAGTCGAGCTCCAGCCGCAACCACTCCCCGTTCGCCTGGCGCAACGGCGTGATCGGCAGTTGCCCGGGATCGTTGTACGGGTAAAGGGCCTGTTGCGCTCCGTCCTTGTCGAGCACCTGCCGAAAATAGCCTTGCTGGTAGAGCAGCCCCACTCCGACTACCGGCACGCCCAGATCACTGGCCGCTTTGAGCTGGTCGCCGGCCACATTGCCAAGCCCCCCTGAGTAGATGGGCAGAGCTTCACTCAACATGAATTCCATGCTGAAATAGGCGACACGGGTCAGGGGCGACCGTGGATGATCTTGCTGAAACCACGCAGGGGCTTTCGCCGCCTGACGTCTGGCTTGCGCGAGCGCATCCACCTTCTTGCGGAAAGCGGGATGGCTTGACACGCGCTGGAGTTTCTCCCTCGAGACAGTCTGTAGGACGACCCAAGGGTTTTGAGTGAACTCCCAAAGCGCGGGATCAAGCTGCCGCCACACTTCGTCGGCAGCATGATTCCACGACCAGCGCATATCCAGGGCAAGCTCCGCCAGGGAATCGAATCCTTCGACGTCCGTGGGTAAAAGACTGTAGATCGGCTTGCTGACAGGGGTTTGTTTGCTTATCATTTCTTCTCCAAATTTGTATCGCTTGCAGGCGGAGTGGAACGAGGCGCCGCGGCGGCCGAGGTGCGCCTTGAAATACGCCTGAACGCCGTCAGGAACAAAAAACTGAGTGTCCGGGTTCCAGCTGTAGAATTTCTTTGCCGGCCGGCGATGTAAAGGACATCTGAGACCTTGGGGTCTTTCGTTCCTGTGTGGCCCACAGGAGGCGCTGCGGCTGTGCTCCGGCCCGGGCAAGTTTCTGCCAGCGGGGCGAGGCAAGCAGGTCCTGGTAGGCTTTGTATGTCCGTTTGGCGATGGCAATACCGAGACCGTTCCGAAGTTCCTCCGGAACCTTTTCCATAACCGCCTTGTCCCAGCGACTGATGAAGAGTGATGCCACGGAGCCTACCTTCGGATCGAGGCCGGCTTCGATCCGCCGTTCGATCCCTCGCATGTATGCTTCGGCTGCGGCGATATACTGCTCCCGTGAGAACAAAAGCGTGACGTTCACCGGCACGCCCTTGAAGATCGCCTCTTCGATGGCCGGAAGTCCTTCAGGAGTGCCGGGAATCTTGATGAAGAGGTTGGGTCGTTTCGCTCTGCCGTGCAGTTTGGTTGCCTCTTTGATACTCCCGGCAGTATCGTATGCAAGA
>JAWODE010000524.1:0-2576 GCA_046483455.1 Candidatus Hydrogenedentota bacterium
CTCATCCGGCTGGCTCACCAATCCGGCGCGGGAGTGCGCACGGGCTTAGGAGACCATGAATAGGAATGGCTGCGCTGTCGTAAGGTGTGTGCGCGCGGGAGAAGCCCGTGAGATGAGCGGCTCTAATCCAGCAAATCGGAGACGCGGTCGAAGAGCAGGCCGGCGACCTCTTGCTTGGTGATCAGCTCGAGTTCTTCGACGTTTCCTTTGGCGTCGATGAGGCTTGCACGAAGCGTATCGGTGCCGAACCCGGATTCGTCGGCATTGACCTCGTTCGCCACAATCAAATCGAGCTTTTTCTTCTTCAGTTTTGCTTTCGCGTTCTTCACGAGGTCGTCCGTTTCAGCGGCAAAACCCGCGACGATCTGGCCGTCACGTTTTAATGCGGCCACCTGGCTGATAACATCCGGATTCTCGACGAGCTTGAGCGTCAGCCCTTTCCCGGTGCGTTTATGTTTGTCTTCGGAAGGATTCTCGACGTGGTAATCCCCGACGGCCGCCGCTCCAATGAAAACGTCGGCATCTTGGGCGAGGCTCAAGGCGATTTCAGCCATATCGCTTGCGGTCTCCGCGACGATCACCTCGGCGCCCGCGGGGGGCGCCACGTCCATATGGCCCGCAATAACGGTCACGCGGGCCCCGCGTTTGAGCGCTTCCATCGCGAGGGCGCGGCCCATCTTGCCCGAGGACCGGTTCGCAATGAAACGCACGGGGTCGATATGTTCTCGGGTTCCCCCGGCGCTAAGCACCACCGATAGACCGACGAGGTCCTTGGTTTCGTGGAGGGCGACCTCGACCGCTTCGAGAATCCTGGGGACCTCGATCATGCGGCCGATGCCGACCGTGCCGCATGCCAGTTTGCCTTTCCCCGGCCCTACAAAGGTGCATCCACGCGATTTCAAGAGCTCGATGTTCTCTTGCGTCGCCAGGTGCTCGTACATGTTGGTGTTCATGGCGGGTGCAAAGAGAATAGGCGCTTCCGTCGCCAGGAGGGTTGTGCTGAGCCAGTCGTCGGCGACCCCGTGGGCGGCTTTGGCGATAATATTAGCTGTTGCGGGGGCGATCAGAAACAAGTCGGCACGCTGGGCCACCGCGATGTGCTCGACTTCGGTATTTGAAGAAGGTTCGAACATCTTGGTGATGACGGGCCGGCCCGTCAAAGCCTCGAATGTGGCGGCACCGACCAAATGTTGCGCGGACGCCGTCAACACCGACGTTACGTTATACCCGTTTTCGACCAGCCGCGACGCGATATCGCATGCCTTGTAGGCCGCAATCGAGCCTGTAACGCCTAGAACGATCTCTTTACTCGAAGTAGTCCTCTTCATCTGTGCTGGCCTGGCCAACGGCTACCTTGCCTTCGAGGATTTCCTCGAGAGCGACGACCGTGGGCTTTTTCGAGCGTACCGGCACCAGCGCGCGCGACTCGGGTTTCGCAAGTTGTGATGCCCGGCGCGCCGCGGCAAGTACCAAGCGGTACAAACTATCCGCTTTCCCCTCAAAATCCTCTGGAGAGTATGTTTTTCCCATTGTTACTCTAGTCTCCTCTTCAACCGGCCGTGAGCACCTATCCCAATAGACAGGCTCCGGTTACGCCTCTGCCATCGACGTATCCGTGCCTTCCCAATGCTGCTCAAAACGCTCCGTGCGACATCGTCGGGCACGCACGATCGCCTGAAAATCCGCCACGGCCTTATCCAAATCGTCGTTCACAACCACATAATCGTATTCGCTATAATGCTCCATTTCCCGGCGGGCGTTCCGCACACGCAAGGCGACGACTTTCGACTCCTCGGTTCCACGTTTCCGCAGCCGCCGTTCCAACTCCGCTATCGACGGCGGCATAATGAACACCGAGACAATATCACAACTGAGACCGCGTAGGCTGGCCGCGCCCTGTACGTCTATCTCGAGCACGGCGTCTTGACCGGATGCCGCCAAACGGTCCATTTCCGACCGTAATGTGCCGTAAAGATTGCCATGCACCTCCGCCCACTCGAGAAATTCGCCTGCTTCCACACGCCGCATAAACTCGTCGCGCGTCAAAAAATAGTATTCGCGCCCCTCGATTTCACCTTCGCGGGGCGGCCGCGTCGTTGCGGATACCGAAAAAAGAATCGAGGGGTCCGCGGTCCGCACCCGTTTTAGAATGATGCTCTTTCCCGCTCCCGAAGGTGAGGATACCACAAATACATCGCCTTTTTTCGCCGCATCGCTCATCTATTCGATATTCTGCACTTGCTCGCGAATTTTCTCCAACTCACCCTTCATATCGAGAACGTACTTGGCCACCTCGCAATCCCGCGTTTTCACGCCCAGGGTATTCACTTCGCGCTGGATTTCCTGCGAGAGGAAGTCCAGCCGCCGCCCCACCGGTTCCTCCGACTCCAGCAGCTCTTCCATATGGGCTAAATGCGTTTTAAGACGCACGGTCTCTTCGGTTACGTCGCCTTTATCGGCCAAAAGCGCCACTTCAATGGTGATACGCTCTTCGGTGATCGAAACGTCCGACGCCAGTTCCTGGATGCGTGACCGCAGCCGCTCCTCGTGTTTCGCGTTGAGTTCCGGCAAGCGGG
>JAWODE010000586.1:0-3246 GCA_046483455.1 Candidatus Hydrogenedentota bacterium
CAATTACATCAGTATAGGCCTTCTTGTTCAGGGTATCCTCGAGCCGGAGTTCCTCGGTTCCCACAAGCGTGCGCGAGGCCCGCACACCGATCTGCGACGCCACATCCAGCAGAAACACGTTTTCGTACCCCGGCGTTTCTTGTATCTTCTTCAGTTTGTTCCAAATGGCTTCGCGCCCATCGAGCTCGCAATTCGTGAGTGTCTCCACGTCAAGGCAGTCGCCCTGTGGTCCTTGCATATTCACCCACCGCACACCGGGAATTGGGGTTACACCGCCAAGATGGAGCCCCTGCGGCGTTTTCCCCTCTGGCACATTGCCTAAACGATGCACCAGGCCGATGCGGTGCACATGAGGGATGCTCTCCGCGCCCGCGGCGTCGAACACATCGCCATCGCCCGAGGCATCAATCACCGCCTTTGCTCGAATCGCCATGCACCCGGCCTTGCTCTCGAAAAGCACGCCTTTGACCGCGTCGCCGTCCATGATGGCGTTCGTAACCCAACTGTGGAGGACAATATCGACGCCCTCTTCGCGCAGCATTTTCGCCAGCACATATTTGGTAGCCTCGGGGTCGGTCGTGGCGTCATGCCGGCTGTCGGGACCGTAGTTTACCGCGCCGAACTTGAGCGCGTCGATCCGCGCGAGGATTTCGTCGCCCACCCCCTGCACCATCTTCGTCCGCTTTCCATCAACGGGAGCGTGCGTGCACAACACAATGAGGACCAGACCGGCCGTCCAGAGACCGCCGAAACAGCCGTAGCGCTCGACCAAGGCGACATCGACACCGGCCCGCCGCGCCGCGAGGGCCGCCGCCACGCCGGCCGTACCGCCGCCGACCACCAGCACATCCGTATCGCGAAACACGGGAATTTCGCGCTGCGGCTGGATTACCCTGCCGTCTTCGAGAAATGCCGCGTTCCCGCGAACGCTGCCGGTAATCGTCTCAACCACCTTGCTTCCTTGATGGATGGGCTGTGCCGACACACGGCTCATGCCTGCCGCCGCCAAGGACGAAAAACCCAGTGCTCTGATGAAATCGCGACGATTAAGGTGCTTCATAGCGTAACTCCTCTTCTAAAACTCCGGAAGCCACCACAATGCCAGAATGTCTTCAATAACGTCTGTCGGCTCCTTTTCCGTGCTTCGGCATCACGCCGCATCCGTATCGGTGGGAAATCCATAGAAATCAAAGACATCGCGCATGTATTCGAGAAGCATCGCGGGGGTGACGCCGTGGTCTTCCATGTTGTAGACGTGCTTGCTTTTGTACTGCTTCTGCTTGCGTTCCTGCTCGGCAAGAAATCTTTCGTATTCGCGACTGATGGACCAGCCGAAACGCGCGTAGATGTCTTCAACACAAGTCTTCGGATGCGCCATAAGATCGGGATAGAGGAGAAAGGCATACTGGTTTTCCGGCCACTCCGGCAGAACGTTCATGGGAGCCTGGTAAAAACTGTGGCTGATTTCCATAAAACTGTCCCGAAACCGGTCTCCTTTCGTAGTGTTACCGAAGGCATCCCAGTAAAATTTGCCGAGACTGGCCAGGGAAGGGATGCACTCGTAGGGCGAGCGCACGTTACACACCGCTTTCGCATCGGGAAAGGTCTCGCGAATGGAACGCAATTTCACCGAGAACGACGGGCTCTTCGAAAGGTAGTATTTCTCGGGCCCGTGAACGTACATGTGCCGCTGAATCATCTTTTTGTAGAACCACATGATGTCCCGCCGAAGACGCGGCGGGACGTCGTCGTCGAAGCGGATGAGATGGGCCATTTCACTCTCGAAAGGAAACACGAATGCCAGCGAAGCAGAACAAAAAATGGGAGACAGCACCTGCTCGTCTTCGTCCGGCTTGAACAGGCTCTGCGGATGCAGGTTTTTGAGCTTCCTGAAGAACCGCCGGTCGAGGGCGTCCACCGCCTTCCTTCCAAACCCGCCTAAGGCGGCATCAACGCGCCCCAGTCCGCGAAAGATGCGCCGCTGAATAATCGAAGGCGCGAGGTAAATCTCGCCCAGGGTCATCGTGGTAAACCGTCCCTCGTCCCCGCTCAGCAGCCGGTGAAAATACGTAGTGCCGCTGCGGGGTACCCCCACCACAAACAGCGGTTCTTTAACCTGAATCTTGCGATAGCCTGGGAACAGAAGCTCGTCAATAAAAAAACAGAGCCAGTGAACGGTCTGCGACACAAAGAGGACCGGCACGATTCCGCAAAGCAGCAGCAAACGACGCATGCTCAGTTCCCCGAGCGTTCCTCTGCTCCTGAAAAATGCACAGAACACCAAGCGGGCAAAACGCCAATAACTCTGTATAAAAATGCGAAGCAAGAAACGTCCTTTCCTGTATCCACCCGGGAGGAAATGTTTCAATGGAGCTGCGAGACGTTACGGTACCAATTTCACCCTGTGCCTGCAAGAAAGAGCAGTGCAAGGTCGGTTTCTTAATGCAACGTTATCGGTCTGGGGAAGCCTCTTCCGGTGATTGGGTCGGGGCCGGACTGGTTACCGGCCCCTTCCACACCACCGGACGTGCGGTTTTCCGCATCCGGCGGTTGAGTCCGGCGACATCAGTGTGTCGCGAAGTCCGATGGTACCTCCATCAGTCCTTCATTCAGCGCATCCATTCACGTCCTTTCTGCTATCGCATGCCTCGCGGGCTTACGCCTGCGCCATCACTGGAGAATCCACTCCGGATGCCCACAGGCGCTCCGGTCATCACAATGCACGGACGTGCGGCCCACTGAACGGCCTGCCATGGCTTCCGTTCGCTAGCCTGTCTCGTGACCCTTCGGCCCTTCGCTCCGCCTGCCTTTCCTCAGGCATCTACGCTACTATGGCCTCTGCTGACTTCTCCCGCCCGCTACGGCGGGAGACCTCCCCGAGTAAGGTGCGCAGTCTGTCGGCCCGCGCCGTCCGGCTCTACCAGGCATGGCTTTCGGTGACGGTCGGATTTCGCGCTTCCCAGCACGCTCATCCCCATCCCCGGCCTCCCTGCCGGTTCGTGTTCCTACGGTCGTGCCTTTGCTTTCCGCTTCCTCCGGCTAGGCCTCACGGCTACGCCTTGCGGTTCGCTACGGTGACTGTCACTGTCTCCGCTCAGTTCCTTACAACTGACAAGACTGCGCCCATGCCGGGCACACTGGGATCGCGCCCTCACCGGTCACTATCACAAGGAGAACGGACGTACCCGTCCGCGGTGATCTCAAGGACGGGCTGGACAGCCCGTCCTCCGTTGCCGGAGTGGAGAC
>JAWODE010000141.1:0-5829 GCA_046483455.1 Candidatus Hydrogenedentota bacterium
CCTGTTCGGCGCCGTTTCTTGAGACGTATAAAAACCAAACCCGAGCGTTTCCAGCAACCCATACACTGCGTTTTGCAC
Organism: Candidatus Hydrogenedentota bacterium; assembly: GCA_046483455.1. GTDB lineage: Bacteria > Hydrogenedentota > Hydrogenedentia > Hydrogenedentales > SLHB01 > UBA2224. The sequence continues at coordinate 79 of JAWODE010000141.1, forward strand.
GGCTCCGGGTGTTTTGCCGGAAACTATGACGAGACTGTTATCGGTTTCGAGCGAATACAGTATATACCCATCCGCGCCCGGCTCTTCCAGCCCAAACGGCCACGTCTCAGCGACCGTAGGGATTGATTCAGGAGTTCCGAGCACAATGCCCTCGGCGCCGCTGGGCACGGCATCCACCGTCTCGATAGGATACAAGGTGGCCGTAGCCGCATAGAGAAGCCGTTGCAGGTCTATGGCCGCGGCCTCTTCAAGGCCAGAGGACTCAGGCCCCAGATAGATGGCCGGTGCGGCCCAAGCCACTGTCGCCATACCGAATAGTGTCATTATCAGAAAGAAACGTATAAGGCGCATGGACAGACTCCCCTGTTCGCTGCCAATCCCACTGCTACCCACAAACATCAAATATCCATTACGGCGGTCCGGCAAAGATAACTCGCGCCCTTCCCGAACGGGCCGATTAATTTTAGTCTACCTGTTGAATTCACGGAAATAAAGCCCGCGCATGACGCCCACTCTAAACCTCGTGGCCCCACCATATTTTTGCAATCGCAGCCCGTCCAAATGTGCGCCCAAAGCATCGCCTATGGTATGCTATATCCTCTTAGCGGCGGGGCGTAGCGCAGTCCGGTTTAGCGCGCCTGCTTTGGGAGCAGGAGGTCGCCGGTTCGAATCCGGCCGCCCCGACCATTCATAAAGTGCAGGCCGGCGAATCGTCTAAACGATCCGCCGGCTCTTTTCTGTGCTGAGTTTTCGTTCCACAAAACCCATCCGACCCGATTTGCGCCGTGGGATGAGCAGAAACGGCTGTTGCGGAAACGCCACCACACCTTCGGACTCGAATATCCTTCAACAAACAGAGAAACTGTAATTGCCACGGGAGACCTCGATGTCTGGGTAAATAACATCAAATTTATCCTCCCTATCTGCACATTTTTCTAATCGGTATATTCATTTAGTATAAAATATCCGGAGGTCCAATGCCTTTCGTGGTTATCAAATGGCGTTCTCTTATTGATTGAAGCAATCGGGCAGTTTTGGTCAAATTACGGTCGCTTTTCACAATTAGCGCCTCGATAGATTAAGGTCAGCCTGCCAGAAGGTATCACGCGATGTTGTGGGTATACGAGGTGATTCAGCAACTGCTATGAACAATCCCCACCCGAGATTGGTGATGGTCACGGGAGCCACCGGATATGTCGGAGGGCGGCTGGCCGCGCAGCTCGTTGCCCGCGAAGAGGAGATTCGATGCCTCGCGCGGAGACCGGAAGCCTTGCCAAGTGGACTGGCATCGCACTCGGAAGTGGTGCAGGGAGACCTACTTGATGTCCCCAGCATTGAACGCGCCCTTACTGGCGTGGATACGGCCTACTACCTTGTCCATTCTCTCGGTACAGACGGGGACTTCGAAGCTGAGGAAGCAGAAGCAGCGCTGAACTTCGCAGTAGCCGCAAAGACCGCCGGTGTGCGGCGGGTAGTCTACCTCGGGGGTCTTTGCGATGAGGAGCGGCTTGACCTCTCGCCCCATCTGAGAAGCCGTTGCCGGGTGGGCGAGGTGTTGCGGGAGCACGGCGTGCAGACCATCGAGTTTCGTGCTTCTGTGATTCTGGGTTCGGGAAGTCTTTCATTCGAACTTATTCAAACTTTAGTCCAGCGACTCCCAATAATGGTCACACCGAAGTGGGTTTCGGTGCAGACACAGCCCATCGCTATCTCCGATGTGCTCGAGTACCTTCTTGCCGCCTTGGACCTCGAAGTGACGGGCCACCGAACGTACGAAATCGGCGGGCTGGACCAGATGTCCTATGGCGACCTTATGCGCGAATACGCTCGCATGCGTGGCCTCAGGCGATGGATGATCCGCGTACCCGTGCTAACGCCCCGGCTGTCGAGCCTCTGGCTCAACCTGGTGACCCCAGTCTACGCTCGCATCGGCCGGAAGCTCATCGATAGTATGACCTCACCGAGCATTGTCCAGGATGATATTGCCCTGCGGGACTTCGACATCCGCCCAATGAGCGTCCACGAAGCGATAGAGCACGCACTACGCCACGAGAACAAGGAGGTCACCGAGACTCACTGGACCGGAGCATCGTCGACTTTCGGGCCGGTTCGAACTTGGAGGCGCGCCTCTTTCCGGAGCCGTATCGTAGATTCCAGGGAAGCCTACGCGAAAGCGCGTCCCGGTCAGGCGTTCGCCCCTATCCAACGCATCGGCGGTGCAAACGGCTGGTACTACGCCGATTGGCTATGGCGGCTACGGGGCCTCCTGGACCGCCTCGTGGGCGGCGTCGGCATGGGACGCGGGCGTAGAAATCCGGAGTCGCTTCGCATTGGCGATGTTGTGGATTGTTGGCGTGTTGAGTCATTTGATCCACCTTCGCGCTTGACTTTAGTTGCGGAGATGAAATTACCGGGTCGGGCGTGGCTTCAGTTCGACGTGGAACCTGAGGGCACTGGGTCACGCATTCGGCAAACGGCAACCTATGACCCGGTAGGATTATCCGGAACTTTCTATTGGTACCTGCTCTATCCGGTCCACAAGTTGGTATTTGCCGGCATGTTGCGCAACATTGTACGCGTCGCCGAGCGGGGAGCATCCAGGTGACATCACGCAAGGCAAAGACGACTGTATGGATTCTCGGTGACCAACTAACCCCTCGTATCAGTTCGCTTGAAGGGTTGCAGCCAAGTGGTTGTGTGATCCTCATGATCGAGTCCATCGAACACGGCCGTCGCCTGCTATTCCACAAACAGAAGCTCGTTCTGGTCTGGTCGGCTATGCGCCATTTTGCCGAAAAACTCCGGCAGCTCGGATACGAGGTCGATTACTACCAGGCCGCATCGTCTTTTGCGGGCGCGCTTCGGAAGCACATCAACCGACACAAACCGCGGCGGTTGCGTGTGATGGAGTCTGCCGAATTCGGATTGACGGAGGGGTTGATTCAGCAAGCGCTGAAGAGTCGTCTCTCAGTAGAGACGACCCCAAACACAATGTTCCTCAGCGACAAAGAGGCGTTCCAGCGCGAGTCGATGGGCAAACACTCGCGCATCATGGAAGCCTTCTACCGCAAGATGCGGAAGCGCACAGGCATCTTAATGACCAAGGGAAAGCCTATCGGCGGCACATGGAACTACGACGAGCAGAACAGAAAACGCCCTCCAAAAGACCTAAGATGCCCTCCGATCCCCACGTACACATGCGATGCTATTACCTGCGAGGTCATCTCTCTCGTCGAGAAAAACTTCTCCGACCATTTCGGACGCGCCGACACCTTCCGATGGCCTGTTACACGCAAAGACGCCCAACGTTTTCTTGACGATTTTCTGGAGCATCGACTGGCACAGTTTGGGCCGTTCCAGGATGCCATGGTCCTGGGCCAGCGCGCCTTGTTTCATTCGCTGCTTTCGCCACTTCTCAACCTCGGCCTACTAGAGCCTCTCGAGCTCTGCCGAAGGGCCGAAGCCGTCTATCACGACGGCAAGGCCCCGCTAAATTCGGTCGAGGGATTCATCCGCCAAGTGCTGGGTTGGCGCGAATACGTGTACCAAGTCTACCACTGGCGCATGCCGGACTACGACGGGATGAACTACCTCGAGACGGAGCTGCCCCTTCCTGAGTTCTATTGGAACGGCAACACGCGGATGCGGTGCATGCGCGAGGCCATTGAAGCGCTTATCGAAGACGGTATCAACCATCACATCCAACGGCTGATGATAACGGGCAACTTCGCCCTGATCGCCGGCCTCAATCCCCAACAGGTCAACGAATGGTATTGGCTCGCATACGTGGACGCCCATGAGTGGGTCGTGACCCCGAATGTCCTCGGCATGGCCCTATACGCCGACGGCGGCATCCTGGGAACCAAGCCCTACGCGGCATCCGCGAACTACATCAACCGGATGAGCGACTATTGCCGCGGATGCCCTTACAACCCGCGAGCCGTAACGGGCGAAGAAGCGTGCCCTTTCAACGCGCTCTACTGGGATTTTCTGGTGCGGAACGAGAACAAGCTCAGGAATAATCCCCGCATGGCGCTGACTTACCGGAATCTGGACAAACGGAAGGGCGAAGACCTGAGACCCATCCAGACCCAAGCACGAAGACTACTTAGGCGTCTTCGTAATGGCGAAGTAATATGATGGCCACCCCAATGTTGGCGCTCCTCGGCTCGCGGCCTTTGAAGTCACCCGATTGTCACGATACCGAGATAACCGTCGACCTGGACGCGCGCACCTGTGGCGATCATACCCAGTGCGTCCTGCACGCCCGTTACACATGGAATGCCGTATTCGCGCGCAATGATGGCGCCATGCACCAGCATTCCGCCGCGGCACTCGACAATGGCTCCAGCCAACGGCATGACAACGCTCATGGTTGGGTCAACCGCGTCACAGACGAGTACCTCGCCCGATTCAAACGCGAAGAGGTCCTGCGGGCCGCGGATGACACGCGCGCTACCGGAACCGAGCCCGGGACCCGCGGGTTGGCCGGTCAACTGCCGCGCACGCACTTCGAAATCCGGCCCGGTTTGCCCCATCGCATTCGCGGCATGCTCCTGACCACCGGTAGGCCGCATCGCGAGACTTTTGCTAAGGTGGCCAGGAAGCGGCAGGCGGCGGCGCTTCGCCTCATCACGGGCGATATCCACCTGGTGGGCAATCCGACCGAGGTAAACGTTGTCGTCGTCGCGTAACCGGTAACTCGAGCGTCCCAACTCCAGCAGTTCTTCGGCTTCCTTGCGCTTCTTGCCCCGGAACTTCGCGAGAAATGCCTTCTCCAGATCGCTTTTGTCCCGTTGCGGCACTCTCGCCTGTGCGGAAGGTTGCTCCGCCATCTGGAGAAGCAGCGCAGCAATGGCTTTTCGCCCTTCAGAGCTCGCATCCTCTTCCCCGAACTCAGTCGCGAGTGCCGAGCCAAACGCGTCGAGTTCGGTCCAAAAGGATTCCTGACCCGCTTCAGGTTCGCCACGTTTCAGCGCTACGAGAAGTCGCTCGTCCGCCTGTGCACGGGCCGCTAGTCGCCGCAAATCCTCGTTCCGTTTGACACTCAGCAATCCACTTCCGGAAAGCAGTTCGACGAACTCGTAGGGGTCTTCCGGTTGCATCGCGTCGTTGTAGAATTGTCCAAACAACCGAACGCCGTGCGCAAAAGGGATGCATTCATCCCAGTAGCGACGCAGCCAATGTTGATAGCGGTCATATCGCCTGACCACTTCCGCAAGCAATTCACCGTCTGAAAGGCCGTGCACCGTGACCTCCTCCCACCGACGTGCCTCCTCGTCCATTTTGGGTATCAGGTCGTTCTCGATGCGTTCGCGGAGTTCGATTAGGTTGTCGACACTCCGTCGTAGGCTCAAATACCAGGCCCGCTTGTCCCCTTCCCCCGTGCCCGCTGTGGTGATGGCTCGGGACTGAAGAAGGTAAAGCCGAGAACGCCGAAACGTCCATTCCACATCCTGGGGCGTTTCGAACTTTTCGCCCAATTGCATCGCCAAGGCGTAAACGCGCCGCAGGTCCGCGTCCGACAATGGCGGTCGATTGGCCCGGGCCTTCGGCAACATCCGCACCTCCACGCCGTCCCGCGATAAGGCCACATACGTCTTCCGTTCCGCCGGATCAAACTCCACCAACTCCCCGGTGCGGCGGTCGAGGGTCCAGCGATCCGGCGCCACCGTGCCATCTACAAGACCCTGGTTGATGCCGTGTACAGCCTCTACCGCCACGCAGTCTGGTTTCACAGGATGTCGGCCG
>JAWODE010000173.1:0-4405 GCA_046483455.1 Candidatus Hydrogenedentota bacterium
CGATTTTTTCGGGTTGCTTCCCGCCCGCCTGGGCCATATCGGGGCGCCCCCCTCCACCTCCACCGACGATCGGAGCGAGAAGTTTCACAATAGCTCCGGCTTTAGCCCGATCGGTGAGGTCCTTGGTCACCCCAACACATAACGCGGCCTTGCCTTCAACGCCCGACGCCAGTACCACAATGCCCGAACCAATCTGGTCCCTAAGCTTGTCCATCACCATGCGCAGGCCGTTAGCATCCTGTCCTTCGAGCTCAACGGCCAGGAGCTTCACCCCGTCCACTTCCTGCACGCGGGACATAAAATCCACGCCCCCCCCGGTTGCTGCGGCCTGTTTCCAGCGATTGACCTCGCGGCTCAAGCGTTTGTTTTCATCCACAAGCGACTGAACGCGCTCGAGAACGGAATCGGTACCGGCATTCAGTAACTGGGCCACACCCATCAACTGCTCTTCCTGACTCTGAATCACGTCCAGAGCGCGATCGGCGCACACTGCTTCGATGCGGCGGACTCCCGCCGAGATGCTGGATTCACCCAGAATCTTAAATGTGCCTATGACCCCTGTGCGATCTACGTGAGTGCCCCCGCAGAGTTCCATGCTGATATTGTGGACTTGCACCACCCGCACTGAATCGCCGTACTTCTCGCCAAATAGGGCCATAGCACCGGCGGCGCGGGCTTCGGCAAGGGGCATCGTTTTTGTGGCCACCGCCGCATCTTTCCGAATGTATTGGTTCACAAGGCGCTCGATATCCCGGAGCCGCTCCGTAGAGATGGCCTCGAAATGCGTAAAATCGAAGCGGAGGCGGTCTGGAGTCACCAAAGAGCCGGCTTGATGCACATGCTCGCCCAGCGTTTCTTGCAGGGCCGCCTGCAGCAAATGGGTTGCCGTGTGATGGCATGCGGTTGCGGAACGTGCGGCGCTATCCACGGAAGCCAGAACGGCATCGCCCGTTGTCAAGCTGCCCTTGGTCACCTTGACGTAATGAACGCGTAGATTTTCGAAGGGCGATTTGGTTGTAGCAACGTGCGCGCTTCCTGTGGCCGTTTCCAGAATTCCTACGTCGCCGATCTGACCGCCCGATTCGGAATAAAAGGGGCTTCTGTCGAGGATAACTTCGCCTTCTTCACCATGCTTGAGATTGTCGACTTTCTTGCCTTCCCGAAGCAGCGCAACGATGCTCGCTTCGCACGAAAGCGTTTCGTAGCCCACAAATTCGGATGGACCGACTTCATCCCGAATTTTTCGGTAAACAGGCGCGATTTCCTGTTCACCGGTTCCCGCCCAAGCACTGCGCGCTTGTTCACGTTGCTTGGCCATGGCCTTCTGGAAACCTTCACGGTCAACGGCGTAGCCCCGGTCCTCGGCGATATCGGTAGCCAAATCCAAGGGGAAACCGAACGTATCGTGAAGCCGGAAAAGGTCTTCTCCCGGCACGGTCTTGCTCTCGTTCCTTTCCATACGCGCAAAGGTATCTTCCAGAAGGTCCATACCCCGCGCGAGCGTGCTTGCAAACCGTTCCTCTTCCGTATGGATGATTTTTTCGATCTGCACCTGCTTCTCTTTCAGTTCCGGGTACTGGTGAGCCATTAAGTCAACCACTGTGCGGGACAGCTCGAAGAGAAAAGCCTTTTCGAGCCCGATCTCGCGTCCGAAACGGGCCGCCCGCCGCAACAGCCGCCGCTCGACATATCCCCGCCCCTCATTACCTGGAAGGACCCCGTCAGCAATCATAAATGAAAGCGCCCGGATATGGTCGGCAATGACGCGGAAAGGCACAGGGTTCTTCTTGTAGCTTGCCCCTGCGAGACCTTCCGTATTCTCGATAATCGAAAAAATGTTGTCTATATCAAAGACCGTTTCTTTATCTTGCAGGATGGCGGCCATGCGCTCGAGGCCCAAACCCGTATCGATACCGCGGTTTTTCAGTGGCGGCCGTGATCCATCCGGCTGCTGGTCAAACTGAGGAAAAACCAGGTTCCAAAATTCCAGGAAGCGCGCGTCCCCGGGGGCGCCGAGCGGACCCGGCCCGAACGCCTCGCCGCGGTCGAGGTGCAGCTCCGAACAAGGACCGCAGGCGCCGGCATCGCCGGCCGGCCCCCAGAAATTGTCTTTCGCGCCCAGCCGCACGATCTTCTCCGGCGGTATCCCCACCTCCTTTTCCCATATCTCGGCCGCTTCGTCGTCTTCTTCGTACACAGACACCCAGATATTCTCGGCAGGAATTTTGACCACTTCCGTCGAGTATTCCCAAGCCCAGGCAATGGCTTCCTTCTTGAAATAATCGCCGAACGAGAAATTCCCCATCATCTCGAAGAAGGTCATGTGACGGGCCGTCTTGCCGACTTCGTCAAGATCATTGGCTTTGCCGCCCGCGCGCAGGCATTTCTGAGCGGTAGCCGCCCGCCGGTAGGGTACCGGCGCCTCGCCCGTGTAATAAGGCTTAAACTGGACCATACCCGCACTGCTGAACAAAAGCGTTGGATCGTTGCTCGGAACAACAGTGTCGCTGCGCTCAATAACATGGCCCCGCTCGCGAAAGAATTCAAGGAAACTGGAACGTATATCGTCGGTTTTCACGCTGTATCTCCATCCTTCATCTGGCCACTTCCGACCAATGCCGCAAAGACTCCTTAAAATATCGGAAATGAGTGCGATTTTCAATGTGCCACTCGAATGACTGCAGCGCACGTCAAAAACAAGCTACAATCGAGGCAACCTTTTGGAGTAAAACGCCTTACGGAAGCGAAAGCAAAATCCCGGGCCGGTTACATCTCCTCATAACAGAAAAAACTTGAAAGAATCGCTTGACAAACCCTTTCAGATGTGGTAAATATCGACCGTTTGTGCCGGGAATTTGATTACAATCAACTATTGACAGTTTTCCAACCGGCACACGTGGAAAAAATGTCACGCGTCCGGCGGTAGCAAATCATCCGAATGCTAGGGCCCACGATGGCAATGCCGCGCGGACATACCAGAGAATTCTTTGAAAGGAGGTGAATTGCGTCATGCCACGTTGCGCATTGTGTAATGAACATATCGAGGAAGTGGACATCCAGTTCAACGAAGTAGTCATCCTCGATGACGAATACTGGCACCTTGATTGTTATGCCGAGTATTTTGGTGAGGTCTTTGAAGAGGCCTGAGTACCCATCAAGCAAATACATGCTTTAAGTACCCTAAGGTAGGCTGAGTCAGGCCGCCGGGGTATTTTTTTGCCCTCATCTTGTCTATCAACGCCGTCCCGACCTCGCGGGACGGCGTTTTTGCGCTAGGGCACAAAGAATAACTAAAAAGCACCGGAAAGAACATACTTATCGCGCTGCGGATTTTCCCTATGAATCCCGTCAAGAAACATTCTTCCGTGTTCATATGTCCACCGGAACAAACCATAGCGACAACCTCATGCGCCGGACCATTAGGGCATGTTAGCATAAAGCCATTGGCTGAACACGGTCGCGTGGTAACGCCCATTCCCCGGATGAGATGGAAATACGAAAGAGGTGGGACATGACCCTCAAGGATTACCAGAAAAAGCGTGATTTCAGAGCTTCTCCTGAACCAAAAGGCAAAGAAAAACCAGCGAAAGGCGAACCGCGCAAATTCGTGGTTCAAAAGCATCAGGCAACCCAGCTTCATTACGATTTTCGTCTGGAACTGGATGGCGTACTCAAAAGCTGGGCCGTACCCAAAGGTCCAAGCATGGACCCATCAGTAAAGCGCTTGGCCGTCCAGGTGGAGGACCATCCGATCGAGTACGCCGATTTTGAGGGCGTGATTCCCAAAGGAGAGTATGGCGGTGGGACGGTGATGGTGTGGGATACGGGGACATGGAGGCAGAATGGCGATGCACGCGAGGGGCTGCAAAAAGGCAGCCTCAAATTCGAACTGAATGGTGAAAAACTTAAGGGGGGATGGGCCCTCGTACACATGAAAGGCCGCGGCGAAAAGAATTGGCTTTTCATCAAGGAAAACGATCCGTACGCTGACCGCAAAGGTGACGTTCTCGAGAAATACCCCGACAGTGCCCTCTCGGGCTGGTCCCTCCAAGAGATCACGGAAAAAGCGCAGAACGAAAGGACCGCTGGATAACGGCGAAGCTGCCGACGGCTTGGCACCCTGAAAAACATGCGGTGAGACGATTTCTCTGCCATTCGCCGGCCCTTGTGTCGGGGGTGTTCCACCACGCCATCCCCGGCGATCGGGGCCTTACCCCAGATCGCCGGGTAACATGCGACTACATAACTCAAGAGTGCCGTGGCTATCGGGTACAGATTCAATAGGCGAGTCACCCATCTGGTGAGGCTGGAGACTACTCGGCCATCTGGAGCGCCGAAGGCGCGCTAACATACCAGCCCAGCCTGAAGGGCTGGGTATATACGCATTCCTATACATCCCCCGGTC